>CAZDYN010000001.1:0-34743 GCA_964509635.1 uncultured Nitrosomonas sp.
CTCAGTTCTTGTTCGACGGATAACTTAGCCATCCCGAACAGGTGCCGGATCTGGTGCCTGAGCCGGTCGGGATCACCGACAGCACCAGAATCCAGCTCCAGTTCCAGGTTCACGCTCGCTCCGAGCGAACCGTAATCAGGCAAGCCGATCTTTTTCGACAGCCCGACATTGAGCTTCAAGGGCATTTTGTGTTGTCCTCTCTTTGTTGATGGATGTGGTAACGGACAGCGGCTGGCCGTCGCTATTCCGAGACCGGAAGCGAACGCAGCTTTGCGGACAACCGCTCGATTTCGTCGGCATTGAGCGGTTCGATGCCGGTCATCCCAACTTCTTTCAGATAGGGACGCGCCGAACGATTGCCGCTTTGGGTGATCTCGTCTCTCCAGAAGGTCAAGGCGGCCAGTGTGGTGGCCAATTCTCGCAGTGTGATCATGGGATGCACTCCGATACGACGGATTGGTGGATTGCAGGCACACCGGGTTTCAATTCACCTGGTCAGCTTTCGATGGCCTGCACCGCCCGCAGCGATTTCAGGGCAGCCCGCATCAGGTTTGACTGCTGCCGCTGGCGTTTCAGTCCCACGACCAACGCATTGGTCTTGGTCAGCACGTCACGCAGGGTTACCCGGAGCGACTCGCCGTCTTCGATCAGTGCCGTCAGGGTCTTCGTATCCGTCCGACCGCTCTCGGTCGGCGTTGAACTGGTCCGTTCAAATTGTGAAGTGGTCATTGAGATACGGTTCCTTGTGGGGGGGATGGATGCGGACGGAACGGTTTGGGGTGGGAGTGCTTGGGAACGTGTCTGTTGAGTTGTCCGGCCCACTGTGGGCGATTCGATCCGGATCGCGGTGGCATCCGGCTTCAGCACCGCATCCTTCCCGAGCAATGCCCAGACATAAGCTCGACGGTCAGTTCGACAGAACGCGGGAGCATCAACGTCGCGGAAGTGGATCTCACGGAATCCAAGCCGGATCGCTCGTTTGAGAAAGTCACGGTTGGAGCTGACCTTCAGTTCTTCCCCACGCCGCCGCGAATTCCGAAGGACCAGGTCGGTTGGCGACTGCTGCTCAGCCGACTTGGCCCTGACTACGATGGCACCGTTGAGGTCGAGCGTGACCGGCGCATTCGCGTCTTCGGAACCAGGCAGCCTATTGGCTGCACGCACCAGGAAGTCGGCATCATCCTCCGCGAGTACCATCGTCGTTGCTGCGGCACCGACTTCCGGCACCTGAGCGTCAATTGCCGGAAATCGTCGGTCCTTTTCGATTTTGAGCGCGATCGTCCAATCATCAGCTCGCACTAACATCCAATCCGTCGACCGACCGATGGTTACCTCACGCGACTCCCGAATCGACTTTGCTCCGAAGACCGCTGACGCTGGAATCAGGACTTCCTCCGTCCACGGAAACTGAAAACCGCTTTGAATCAGCGCCTGCTGCCCATCGGTTGCCGCGATCTGTCCGTCAGAACCCCGCAGTCGAACACAGTTCAGGGCGTAGCGCGTCGAGTCGCTTTCCGTCGTATCACAGGCGTCTGCCATCGCGTACAGGAATTGCCGGTCAATCGCCGCAAAGGTGGCCGGCAATTCTGGCATTAAGATCGGTTCAGAGGTCGCGAACTGAGCCGACTGCGGGATATTGGAGTCGAACCAACGCAACGTGATGAGATCAGCGGTCTGCTCGAACCGGACGATGTCGTCCTGCCGTCCTTCACACGCGGCGAGCGCTTCGATGGGAATCGCAAAGCACGCTGGTTGGTAATTGCCGGGGACCCGACATTCGATGGCCACGTTTCCATTCGAGGCTCGGATTGTCAAAGCATCTGGCGTGGACTGGAATGTCACGCATGGAGTTCGTCGCAATGACGTTCGCCCCAATGCCTGACGAAGTGTTGAACGAACACTTTGAATTTGTTTGCGAGAAAGCTCAATCACAGCACCTCCCTTTGGGCTTCTTGGTGTGACGGGTCTTTTGAGGATGTTGGCTGGGGGCATCGCCCCGCATCACTTGCACGAATTGGTCCATCGCCCAAGCCAGGCCGACCCACGCAATGAGCGCGGGCCAGCCCAGCAGGAAGAACGCGACGAAACAGATGACGCCCCAGAACGCGACGTACCGGTGGCTGGCTGACTCCATTTGGTCGAGCCGTTGACGGTGATCATCGTGGTCGTTCACTTCAGGCGACCTCGGCAAGCGAGGTCACGGTCGGGAACATGCGACCGAATTCATGGGACAACTCCTGTTCGTCCCAGTCGATGACATACGGGGCGCGTTGATCCGCGTCGGGATCGAAGTTGTCGTCACGAAGATCGATGAGCGAGAAGCCACGGCGGCGGATGACTTGTAAGTCTTCACCTGTGGCGTTGGCGACGGCATGGTCGAGATCGTGTTGGTTTCGGTTTCGTCGGGACATGTCATTCTCCGTAGTAGAGGGAAAACGACCGCCCGGCGTGGGCGGTCGTGGAATACACAACCGCCCCGCACATGCGAGGCGACAATTCAAAGCAGCGGTGATCACCCAGCTGGGATCAACCAGTGGTCCCGCAGCCAATTCACTTCGGCAGTCAGGGCATCGGTCCGAGTCACGAACGGCCCCAACATCGGACCGTTGACCGGTGAGAGATCGGCAGTCCATTGCCCGTTGGGGGTCGGCTCAACGTGTGAGCCTCGGCGGATCGACACTTGGCCGATGGAACTCAGGTCGATCGATTCGTCATAAACACAACGAATGCCGCCGGTGGAATTGATGAGCAGGTCCATCAACCCTCCTGGTGCGGGCGACGCAAGATGTTGCGGCGCGGACGATCTACCATCAATCCATCGAGCGACGATTGCACACCAGAAAGTTGATTCGCCAATCGTTGACGCACCATCGAGTTGTCACGCAGTTGCTGTGGTTCGACACCATTCATAACACGCTGGGCACGCTGCACGAGTTCGTCCAGCTCGCCACTGGAGTGAACATTCAACGAACGAAATCGCTCGAAGAATTCGGTCAGATTCGTCACAGCCTTGTCGCGGAAAACTTTGGGTTTGCCATCTGCATCGCCGTTCAACCGTTCGCCGAGATGCTCGACGAGCTTCGACAGTTCATCCAGAAATGCCTGTTCCGCCAGTTGCACGGCTTCATCGAAACGGGCCTGTACCCGGCGGCATTCCTGTTCGTACAACTGCGGATTGAGCTGCCGGAGATAGTCCGGCGGTTCGACTGACGAGTATTCGTGCTCGATGCCGAACAGACCAATCAGCGTCGTCGGGTAGTCTGATGGGTCATATAAATCCCCCAACCGTCGCCGCGCTGCGGATCGAAGTTCGTCGTAATGACGATCGAGTGTGATAACTGATTCGGTCAGCTCGTCGCGGAACTCGGAAACCTGCCGGTCAAAGTCGCCGATCGCACGCTGGGAAATTAGCCGGATGCCGGGTTCCGGATACGGCAACGACACGGCCCGCCAATAGCTTTGACAGCGACCCTTGATGGCTGTGACTGCTTTGAATGCCGGGTGAGATGTGTCGAGCAGCTTCTTGCCTGCCGACAAGAATTTCCCTTCGGCCCCAAATGAATCGGCAGCCTGGTTCTTCTGTTCGACCGTCAGGGTCTTACGCGTGCCCAGCCACGTGAAACTCAGTTTGACTGCTGCCATCGTGCCGCGCAGCCGGTCGGCAGGAGTTGAAGTGTCGGGCGAACCGGTTGCCGGTTCGTCGAGGAGTGAAGTCGCCATGTCGTTCCTTTTTTCAGGAGTGATCGGGTGTAAAAACAAAAACGCCGTTCGATCCCAAACATGGAATCGAACGGCGATGATTCAGTCGCAACGACGCTGAATTCAGAAGTCAGGGGTGAATCGTGGGAAGAGGGAATGTGGTCCCCTTGTACCGCTCCTGCAAAACTGCCTGCATGACCTCAATCTCGCGATGCTGCTCTTGCCTCTGTTCTTCGACTCGCAGCCCTTTTTTGAGCCATTCGCGAACCGGGCCAGGCGGCATCTTTGCCAGAACATCCGGATTGGCTTGAATTGAGCCGACAAAAAGCTCTGTCAACGCCATCCGTTGATCGACCGTATCCGTGGGAGTTGCGAGCTTTTCGTTCTTCATCAACTCATCCAACTGATGTTTAAGTTGAAGAACTTCGTCCTCGATCGTCAGATGGCGAGTTACCATCTGCACCAAGTCCACATCCACATTAACCGTCGATGCTTGTTTCGCGGCTTCAGTCAGTTGCCGCAATTGTTGAAACATTCGTTCGTAGTATTTCTCGGCAGGTTCCTGACCTGATGGGGTTTGAAATCGAACCGCGTGCAAGTTGGTAACGGCGATGTTCCAGTAGCGAAGGGTGGCTTCCTGCTGCTGCGCGCGCTTTTTGGACACCTCGGGACTCGCCCAAATGATTCGCTTGTCTTTGTCGGCCCCTCCGTGGACCGGTGGCACCTGCTGTTGTCGCTGAGGTCTCCAACCAGAAAGTGCCAAGATCGCAAAGACGACGGGCAATGAAACACTCCCAATCAGACATCCTCTGAGCTCATGCAGAATCCCCGGCGACTCTGGTTGCGCTGGAGGGGATGGTCGGAAACGCTGCTCGATTTTGTTGGCTACCCACCAGAAAGACAGGAAAGCGGCAAGACCGAACATGAGGAAGAGACAAATCGCGAAAGTCTCTCCCAAGACATTGACGTCACCCTTCCAACAGAGCACGACAGCCCTGCCGATCAGCAGTACGACGATGATCAACACTCCCCCCGACAGAAGTGTGGCAGACCCAAGCCAAGGGCGTCCCGGTCGGGGAATGGCTTGAGGCGCAACCGCAGGTTCTGGGTTGGATTGTGACACAGGTTCTGAAGTCATTGTGAAAAGTCTCCGAAGAGTTTGTTTTAGAGGGCTGGTGGCCTAACACCAGCCTGTTGGCGCGGTACGCCTTCAATCGCTCTGTCGGGGAGACACAATCGTGTGAGACTTTGGCCCCCCCTGTGCTCAAAATCAGACAGTGGTTCAACACGCCAGACGATACTTATCGTCGCCAGGCGCAAATGCTACTCATAGTCCGTGGAGTGCTACTCATTGTCAACATTCAATGGCTCGTATGGGAAAACGAGCCGACATTCTTGAAAGATTTGGACTTCGCGTTCGCACGCTGCGGAAAGAGCAAGGCTATTCACAGGAGAGTTTCGCGGCAGCTTGCCAGCTCGATCGGACTTACATGGGTGGGATCGAGCGGGGCGAACGAAACCTGGCCCTGCGGAACATTGAAGCGATTGCCGATACACTCGGAATCACCCTTTCCGAGTTAATGGAAGGGTTGTGAGGCCAAAGCGCCGTGAATCTGGTGCTGCCCGATGGATCGCAGATGCGGCTCAGTTCATGGACGAATCCCGGCTGACTTTGCGCCGTGTTCCCGTTTTCGCCCCAGACAACTGATAAATGCCGGGTTGTTGCGCCGATAGACAGCGTCCGCTGGCCCAGGTCCGCAGCCGATCGACGCTCTCGGAGGCCGTGACGGCCACGGGAACGACGTTCTGAGCGGATTGAATCAGCGGGACATCGAGCAACGCCGACAATCGGCAGCAGGCTTTGATCTCAGCCCCGGTCCAATCCGTGTCATCCGGCATCCGTTGCTTCTGGTCGATTTCAAACTGGTCCAGGTAAATGTTCCAGATCGCGTTTTTCTCCTCACGAGTTGGCAGGTCGAGGAAGAAGATCCCGTCGAAGCGTTCCGAACGTCCGAATTCTGGTGGCAGTTTCGACACGTCGTTGGCAGTACAAACCACGAACACATCCGACGTGTGGTCGTTCAGCCAACTGAGGAACGTGCCAAACATCCGCGACGTCACGCCCGAGTCACCGCTGCTATTCACTCCGGCGAATGCCTTTTCCACTTCGTCGATCATGGCGACGCACGGGGCCATCGCGTCGATGACTCGTAGGGCCTGACGTGTCCGCTCCTCGCTTTGCCCGACAAGCGAGCCCATGAGGCTCCCCACGTCGAGCATTAACACCGGGCGGCCGACTTCCTGGCCCAAGCTCTTGCAGAACTGAGACTTCCCGCAACCGGGAGGCGAAAGCAGCAATACTCCACGAGGTCGCCTCAGCAGATTGCCACGACTGGGATGCAACAAAGCCCGCTTACAAAAACTCTTGAGCGACGCGAGGCCGCCCAGGCGGCTGAAATTGTCCTGACCGCGATGCAGTTCCAACATTCCGGATTTTTTTAGCATTCCGGACTTCAGTTCCCAGACTGCGTCGCTGGTAATCCGCCCGTGCCGCACCAGCGACAGGCTGAAGGCATTCTCGGCTTCCATCCGGGTTAGTCCGGCTGCGGCGTCCAGCACGACATCCAATTCTGATCCAGTCGGAAGTTCGGTTGCTTCGGTGGCGATTCCCCGCGCGATCTCGGCCAACTGCTCCCGATCGGGCAGTTCATGTTCAATCACCACGAATAGCTTTTCCAGTTCGAGTGGCAACTGCACGACCGGCGATAGGATGACTACGATCGTCCGGTTTTGTTTGCCGGTGATGACCTGCTGCGACAATGCCTGCACGATTTCGACCGACGACAGGAACCGATGGAAGTTCTGAAGTACCAGGATCGCTGTCCCGTCTTGCGTCGCCAGTGAGTTGACGGATCGGATCGCAGCCAGCGGATCACCGCCGTTATTATCCACCGCCGCGCCCGACACCCGCAGTCCTTGCTCAATATTCCACGTTGCAAGCCGCCAGTCTTCGCGCTGGCACAACTGCGAAATCGCCAAGAGCGCATCCTGCTGTTCGTGGCTTTCAATCCAAATGCCAGTGAAGCACGCGCGCACGTACTCCGCCAAGTGCTCAATGAGCGCCATGGGATATTCCTTTGATCGATGTATTGAAGGGGAAGTCAGAAGAGGTTGACGATAGGTCGCCCAGTCCAATGCGAACCGGACTGATTACGTGTTTTCCATGCGGGCGATTTCCCGTTCGAGACGGGAGATTTTTTGCTGCTGCTTTTCGACAGCATGAAAGGCTCGTCGGAGCCGTGACATCCAGCGTGACAGATTCTGTTGCTCAGCCTGTAGCCGAGTTCGGCGGGCGGCAATCTTCCGTTGACGCAATGTGGCGTCGGTCGTCGCCTGGGGCGGGCGAATCACGCGGCGGCGAGGCGTCGTGGTCATTGGCCCTCCTTCATGTGCTGCTGCGAGGTCGAAGTCTGGTAGAACTCCGCCTTGAGCAGTTCGTCGGTTTGTTGTCCGAGCGCCCGCTCGATGAACTGGCTGGCCTGTCGGCAGTCACTGCCGACGAAGCCCTTCGTCTCGACACGAGTCTGGCCATTCGGTGCCACGATGATTTCGATGGTCTTACTCAATTGGTACCTCCAACTTGAATGGTGAGTTTGATCGATCCGTCAGCGAGCGTTTGCTCCGTGGCGGTATGCCCCTTCCGCCTGGCCTCAATCCGGGCCTTTTCCACGGCATAACCTTGAAGGAATTGGTCGAGATGCTTCTGATCGCCCCACCGCCCGCCGTAGTTGTCAAAGGCAATCTTCGCGGTGGCGACATCGCAGACGACCGGATACCGCCATTCGGGCAACCGAACCGCCCAACCCACGGCGGAGTTACTGAAGAGCTTCGTTTCGCCGAAGACCGGCTCCGGCAACAACAATCGACCACAAGCCGCTCGAATGGCGGCCGGGTCACGAATCTCCGTCTGAATCTGAACGACATGGGACATGATGGTTCTCCTACTTCCTGGAAACTGATTGGGAATCGCTGGGACTGGTATCTGACTTCGTTCTTGATCAGGAGCGACATCAAAGCCCCACGACGACCAACTGGGATCTGGATGTCATGAAGCCTTGTTGCGTTCGAGTGGGGCTCTTCCGAGCTATGCCGACGGCACCACGTTATATGACTCGTTTTGTCCGTTTTTTTAGGGTAATCCGTTACTCTGACAAATCGAGGATCTGGTTCACCCCGTCGGCACCTCGGCACTGTCCGACGCACACGCAATTCGCATCGCAGACTTGAAGTTGGAAGCACTTTCAACCGAGTCACAAGCGCGAGCCGACATCATGAATCTGGAAAAGCAAGAACGTATTCGGCAGACACTTCGCAGCCTGGCCGAAGCCCAAGCCACCACGATCAAACTCATGGAACAGGCGTTGGAGTTGATGAGCGAAGACTTGACCCTCGATCCAGTCACGTTCTGGAAATCGAGAAACTCACCTAACTCATTTCGTCTTCCATCCAAATCTGCACTGATTGATCCAGAAACACTCACGATCACTTTTCATGGTCGATCATGCTTTCTCGGCAAGACTCTGCCATTTCGCCTGTTTCATCGACTGGCGTGCCGTCCGAATGCCTACGTCAGTTACGAAGACTTGCTCACCGATGTATGGGACGGAGAGCGAACTGACGAAGCGATTCGCAGTGTGGTGAAGACGCTTCGTGGCAAACTCCGTCAGGCGGGGATGAAGCAGCTTGCAGATGCCATCGATGGTTCGGTTCCTGGGCATTACGCCTTGAAGCTGCGTGACACAGACGTGTGAGTTCACACGCTGGTCACACAGCCGTCCCCCGCGCCGTCACACAGGCTTGGTGCAAAATGTCTTGTATGCACCGTCGACCAAGTCGTGTCCGGCGCGTCCCCATTACCCCAGTAATTGACGCATCAAATGACATCAAGCAATCTTTCTTCAACGCCAACCCGTGCAGCCCAGTACGTCCGAATGTCGACCGAACACCAGCAATATTCCACGGCGAACCAGGAGGACGCGATTCGCGAGTACGCTGCCCACCGGGGTTACGTGATAGTTCGGACGTACGCGGACGCCGGTAAAAGTGGATTGAACGTCGCCGGTCGGGAACAACTGCGGCGACTGATCGAAGACGTACAAACCGGACAGGCCGACTTTCAAGCAATACTCGTCTACGACATTAGTCGGTGGGGACGGTTTCAGGACGCAGACGAAAGCGCGTACTACGAGTATCTCTGCAAGCGAGCAGGGATTGAAGTTCATTATTGCGCCGAACAGTTTGAGAACGACGGAGGACCGACGTCGACGATCATCAAGAGCGTGAAACGCGCGATGGCAGGAGAATACAGTCGCGAGCTCTCGTCAAAGGTGTTCAAAGGCCAATGCCGCTTGATTGAACTGGGCTATCGACAAGGTGGTATGGCTGGGTTTGGTTTGCGGCGAATGTTGATCAACCAGTCGGGCGACGAGAAGGGGGTGTTGGGTATCGGTGAACACAAGAGCCTTCAGACGGATCGCGTGATCCTGGTTCCTGGCCCAGACGAAGAACTCCGGGTTGTTCGGTGGATTTACGATCAGTTCACCAAAGGCAAACGCGAGGCCGAGATTGCGGCCATGCTGAACTCTCAAGGGATTCGGACCGATTTAGGGCGAGATTGGAATCGAGGGACAGTTCATCAGGTCCTGACGAATGAGAAATACATCGGCAACAACGTCTATAACCGTACTTCGTTCAAGCTCAAGAAAAAACATGTTGTCAATACGCCGGAGATGTGGGTTCGGTCAGACGATGCCTTCACTCCGATCGTCTCCTCTGAGGCATTTTTCACAGCACGCGGGATTATCCAGGAGCGTGCCCGGCGGCTCACGGACGAGGAAATGCTGGCGCGATTGAAGCTCCTGATCCAACGGCATTCGCAATTGTCGAGCCATCTCATCGATTCGGCTGATGATGTCCCATCCAGCGCAGCGTACCGTTCGCGATTTGGCAGCCTGTTGCAGGCATATCGGCGCGCTGGATACGAACCGGAGCGAGATTTTCGGTATGTCGAAATCAATCGCGATTTGCGGGCTTTGTACCCGCGCCTCGTTGCCGATGTCATGCAACGGCTCGATGCCGTTGGTGCGAAAGTCACACAAGACGCCAACAGCGATCTTCTCTTGATCAACGGTGAATTCAGCGCCTCGATGGTTCTGTCTCGCTGTCGAGAGACTTCAGCAGGCTCGCTTCGATGGCTGATCCAGATCAACCGTCGTCTGTCACCCGATATCACCATCCTAGTGCGAATGGACGCCGTCAATGCCAAGCCAACGGATTACTACCTGTTACCGATTATGGACATTGAATCGCCCCGTTTGTTGCTCTGCGAAACGAATGGGGCACATCTCGACACGTACCAGTTCGACAATCTGGATTATCTGGCCGAACTGGCAACACGAACCAAGCTGGAGGATGTTGCATGAGCTCCAAATTCGATCCAAAAGTCCGAATGATTCCCGTTTCACAAATCAATATCTTGAACCCACGCGGGCGCGGGAAAAAGAAATTCGCGCAAATTGTTGCCAATATCGCAAACCTTGGGCTGAAGAAGCCAATTACGGTGTCGCATGTGAGCGGGAGAAATGGTGATGCCCGGTACGATCTGGTCTGCGGGCAGGGGCGATTGGAAGCCTACATCGAACTCGGACAAACCGAAATTCCCGCGATCGTGGTGGAGGGGACCAAGGAAGACCTGCTTTTGATGAGTCTGGCCGAGAACCTGGCCCGCCGACAACATACCTCCGTCGAACTCGTTCGGGAGATCAGTTCATTGAAGGAACGCGGCTATTCCCATACAGAAATCGCCCGGAAGACTGATTTGGACGTGACCTACGTCAAAGGTGTCCTGCAACTGCTGGCCAAGGGGGAAGAGCGATTGCTTCAAGCAGTCGAAAAGGGGCAGTTACCCCTTTACATCGCAATCACGATAGCAACATCGGATGACAAGTCGGTGCAACGTGCGCTTCAAGAAGCGTACGAACGGAACGACTTGCGAGGAAAATCTCTAATCCGAGCGCGGCGACTGATCGAGAATCGACGCTCAAAGGGAAAGAAGCCACGCAGTGCCCCTCGCCAGCCCCCTGGCCCGCCGGTTTCGACCGAAGAACTGCTGAAGATATTTCAGAATGAAACCCTCAAGCAGAAAATGACCATTCAAAAGGCCAAAATCTGCGAAACACGTTTGCTTTTCGCTGTGTCGGCGCTGAAGCAGCTGATGCACGACGACCATTTTCGCACTCTGCTCCGAGCCGAGCACCTGGACACACTTCCGCAATACTTGGCCGAACAATTTGGAGGCTCCGCCTTATCATCATGAGCAGCAAACTACGCTTGGCTTGTGGCACGGAGGTCATGGTCCTACCACTTCAGAAGATTCTCCCTTTGCGGCGCTTGGATGACGGCATCCGCAAGACGTCGAAGTTCAAGTGCATCGAAGCGTCGATTCGGGAGCTAGGGTTGATCGAGCCGCTCGTCGTTTTTCCGCAGGCCGACTCCGATGGCTGTTACATGCTACTGGATGGGAACGTCCGTTACTTGATTCTCAAATCGATGGGGGAACCGTCTGCCAAATGCCTCGTTGCGACTGACGACGAAGGGTTTACGTACAACCACAAAATCAATCGGCTTTCCGCCATTCAAGAACACTTCATGATCCTGCGGGCTATCAAGAATGGCGTCTCGGAAGCCCGCATCGCCCGATCCCTGGACGTGGATGTCAACACGATCCGCCAGAAACGAGACATGCTCGATGGAATCTGCGCCGAAGTCGTGCAAATCCTGAAAGATCGCCGTGCAACCAGCAAGACTTTTCGGCAACTGCGGCGATTGAAGCCAATCCGCCAGATTGAAGTGGCCGAGCTTATTTGCGCAGCCGGCAATTACTCCGAGGGTTATGTCAAGTGTCTTGTGGCGGCAACCCCACCGGAGCAACTCGTTGCTGAAGATCGGCCGAAGGAAAAACGCGGGCTGTCTCCGGAGGATGTGGACCGGATGGAACACGAGATGGAAACGCTCGGTCGCGAATTCAAGTTGATTGAAGAATCGCACGGGAAGAACGTACTGAACTTGGTGATCGTGAACGGTTACCTCAAGAAACTCCTCGACAATGCCCGCGTCGTCCGGTTTCTGTCCCAGAACTACCCTGAGATCCTTGCTGAGTTCCAAAAGTTGATTGAGGCCCGCAATCTTCAGGACGCGACCGGCAACGACCTGGCCGGTTCTCAGTCTCAGTAACCAGATAATCGGCCGCCGGGATATGCCGCTCCTGCGGGGAATTTCTATCCGACTTGCAGCGTCAAAACGAACCCTCGTGAATTACCATCCGCTCGACGAATCATTCGCGAGTAATGAGGTGGTCCACGGCCAGCTTTTTGAAACCATCCGTGTGATCTGGAACGACGAAGGAGTAAGCGATGTACTCCAATTGCGGAAAGGCCGTAAGTACACGTTTGCATAATGCTTCGTGCTCATCACTCCACAGTTCCAAGCGTCCTCTGTTTTTGTGCTTTGAGGTCAGAATATGAATTCCAATGCTCGATCGTTTTGGTACACGAGCATTGTCGTACTTCGGGCGAAGCCCGGTGGAAGTACGCAGGATTTTACACAGGTTTTCTTGTACGGCAACGACTGCCAAAGCTCCACAAGTTGCCTGAAGCAGCGGACCGAGCAAGTCCTTTTCATCCGAGGCCCCCTTTACTTCAAGCACCGTTAGATAGCCATTCCGTCGGACCCCCAAGCCATCCGGTGCGATTCGGCTTTCGGCTTTCGGAAAGAACGGATTGTCTTTTGCGGAGATGGACAGCGTTAGCTCCATAGCCGCGAAGCTGAAGTCAGTTAATGGATTTGCGGTGTTTACGAAGCACGCCTTTCCGCCCCGCCGCGAATTCTCAAGGAGCGCTGATTGCCAAATCTTTCCCGATCCATCCTTGAAGAGATTGGATGTGTCTTTGTGGTCGTAATGGTTGATTCTCTCGTCCTTGTGCTTGATCTTGCTGAAAAGTGACTTCCAGTATGCAAACAAGGCTTCGAGCTGTTTTGTTTCACCGTCTTCCAGGGGCCCCTGGCATTGTAGTTTGAATATTGCTTGCAGCTTGTCCTTTTCATCTACCTGGACGAATCCGTCTCTAATGTTGAGTGCTTTGCTGAATTGGAACCAGAAACCCGTCCTGGTAACTGAAATTCGATTGAAACATGGGCTGGATTCGATTCGGCTGGCAGGAAGGGCAAGTAATGTCTCCGCTTCCTGTAAGCCTAACTCTTTCACGATTTCGCACCGGTCGAGCGTATACTCGCGAAGGTAGACCGTGTCTGCTCTTTTGCTCCAAAGCAGCCATGTGTTCTTGCGAACGGAGGGAAGGTAAACGAACTGTTTGGACGAACCTGCCATAATCTGGTTACACCTCCCACCATTCGTGATCGTTCCGTGTTTCAACCTTGGGCGACAATCGCCCAAAACCTTCCCGGTCTTCCAAGTGAATCGGCACAATTCGTGAATTCGGGAAGGCTGCCACGAACTGCTTCAACTCATCTTCGGTAGCGTGCCCTGACGTATGAACGTGATCATAGGCTATCCCGGCCGCTTTCATCGACTGGATGCAATCCATCGCCGTCTTCACCGTTCCTGACCAGAGTGATGTGACCAGCAACGCTGATTCCAGACAGTTGGCCCGCTTCAATTCCCTGAGCATACTAGGGCGGAAGATCATGACCGACTGTGACGCCGCTTCGGCGAGTGCCTCTGGGTAAATCCGGTGCGGGTAGTACGGCCTTGCGAAGTGGAATGCCTGTTCCCGTTTGATAAGCAAGCTCTGGCTGACTGGCGAATAAACCCGAACGCCGTCCCGCCCCGGCGAAGGCAAGGACGTGTCACCCGTTGCACGCATGAGCTCTGCTGTATAGATGTCAAAAATCAATTTCCGGCCGGAATTCCTGGTCGCCTCAAACACGGTCGCCATGCGGTCGGTGTTTTGACTCGAACACCACACCAGGCACATCCCTTTCGCCGCATTGAACAATTCGGTCATTTTGTCCGCGACTGACTTTTCATCGCGGTATGTAAAATCTGGATCACGCCCAATTTGGGTCCCCTCGCAAATCAGCACGTCGATGTTTGGCGGCGGATCGCTGACAAGTTGATGAAACAAGTGGGCCTTGCGACCGTGGGCACGTAGGTCGCCTGAATAAAGCAGGCGCTTTCCATCGGCCTCAACCAGCAGGCAGTAGCTGTCATGAGCGGAGTGGTCAATTGCGATTGGCGTGATTGTGAATGTCCCCATGCTGATCGACTCACGGTCAGAATAGGCGCGAGGGCGAACTTGGCCGAGCGATGGAAGTGGGGTAAAGAACGCGCTGACTTCGATGATCTTGCGAGCAGCGTCACCCATAAAAACGGGGACTGATTGGGTGATCTGGTTTACCAGTCCGTAGTGGTCTGGATGCGGGTGGGAAATGAAAACGCCGAGCAAGCTGTTGTCTGATGAGGTCAAGCCGCTGATGTCAGGTACCGAGGCGGCGTTCTCGTCCTTCAACGGCAAGCCGAGGTCGAGAACGATTCGCTTACCTTGCGATTCGACCTCAATGCAGTTTCCGCCAATCTCATGACATCCACGGTGTACCCGACAACGCATTTACGATTCGATCTCCTTGAATTGACTTCTGATCGTGTCTGTATCCGGCGGCAGGTTTTCAGAAAACTTGCAGGCATCTTCCTCAAATAGCGGAAAGGTCACAACTTCCAACCATCTTTTCTCAAGTCGTGTTTCAAGTCGTGTTTACCGTTGAGGAATCAAAACGCTGGGACGGCGGATCATCCAGAATCTTGAATGGGATCACGGGAAAACGACAGTCCTGCACTGGGGTCGCTTCTTCCTCAACGGTGTGATCGGTGACTTCGACGAAGCTCTCGGTTCCGAATTCCCAAGGACTTCGCGCCTCATCGGCCAAGTCTTCCATAACCTGTCGATTTATGGTCGAACAACTCACTTCATCGGGGACTTCAATCACGAACGTCCGAGTTGCAGAACGGACCACGGTACCTATCAGCGTGACTGTCAATCGTTTCATCGCTTCTCTCAACCGGGTAGGTTCTCCATCGCTTTCAGGATTTGACGATTCACAAGCTGGACGATGCGATGCTTGTTGAACTCCCCACGAAGGGGGCCCCGGCGTTGCAGGACTTGCAGACGGAAAGTGATCCTCGCGGCCAGCAGTCCAGACAGGCCGGGGAACTGCGGCAGTGCCGATATCGGTTGGATTACCTTGAGGTGCAGCTGGCGTCCCGCGAATTGCGAAATCAACAACCACCAGCCTGGCATCAAGTCGCATTGAGACTCACCGCCGATCTGGCAGCACCACATTTGTACGGAACGATCATGGCCTTGCATGACAACCAGGCACCTCGACATTGTGATCGGGTAGAACGCCGATGAACCGGATTGATGACTTCGCGGCTGGATTACAAACGGAATGGCCAGCCCGGCCGCTAGAAATGTTCGACGTTCGATTGAAAAGCTCAGCGGATGGACCAATCGCCGCTCCTTGAAAAATGAAAAAGAGGTGAGTTCCCAGAGAGCATTGTGGTTTTCAATGGCCGTTCGGCAGCCGCAGTCGTTTTCCGGCATCTCGCCCGACCGTGCTGCCAGCCAACCCCATAGCGGGGTCTGCATCTCTCTGGGAACCACCTGTGGGCACAAAAACCCAGCCCTTAATACCCGCAGGAAGGCTCGCGAACTTTGATTTGGCCTGTGTCATTCTGATTCCAGGCATTTTGCTCGACGCAAGTCCTCAATCAGCGATCCGCGAAAATCGTCGCATCTCATTTCCTTCAAGGGCAGTTGTGGAGATACTCCGAAAGCTCAGAAAAACTTTCGACTTTTTTTCCAAGTGTCCTCATTGAGCTGGAAAGCCCAAACGACGAGCAAATCAGGCTCGTCGTTTTGACGACAACCTGTTTCCGTTCGATGAAATGGCCGTTTCCCCTGCTTAAAGAATTGGACGACTGCTGCTGTTCGACAGTGTTGCGGCACTGAACAGTCGAAGAAGTCTCGCACCGGTGTTCAAGGTATTCACCTCCCCAGAGACCAAACGATAACGTGTCGTAAACCCTTTTCGGATAGGCGGTTCCTTGACAAGTCTATCATGGCTGGATAGATGATGGTTTACCGTTTTGAGGATGTACATTATGCGTTACCAGCGTTCACTCGAAATCGAACAGCGACTTCAGGCCGTGCTGGAACTTATTCAGTCCGGCCGGTTCTCGACGCCGGGACTCGCCGAGGAAGTCGGGGTATCGATTCCGACGATTTCCCGATGTGTCGAAGCGTTGCGGGAGCGAGGGCACAAAATTCGAGCCGTTCGAGGGGAGGATGGGTGGCGATATGTCCTTGAGCCGCCCGCTGGCAAGCGTGCAGAGCGGCTTCAGTTGCACAATCGCCACGATACGCCGAAACCCTCGAAACATACTGAGGGAGTCACCGAACAATGTGCGACGAGCGCGAAATGAAAACGTCAGCAAGCAGTCGTGTCGAATTGTCGCAGTGATGGGAATCGCAGTGATGGGAATATGAGGGCCAAATGTCGCAACTTGAAGAACTCACGCGCGGAGCGGCGGTCCGAGGAATCCTTCCTGATGGCCTCGTCACGATTAGCGATGTGCGCTGGATCGGCACGGTCGCAATTGAGGTGACATACAAAGACAGCAATGGCAGGCTCGGCAGCGAGTTGCTTTACCGTGACCGCGAGGAAACCCTGGAAGTTGTGGAGTCCGGACGCCCTTGGAGCTTTGACGGTGATCCAGAACTGTTCCGTCTGCTCTCGGAAGCGAATCGCATCCGCATGGCTTACCTCTTTGACCCGATGCTGGCAGTTCACACGTCGCTGGTCGAACCACTGCCGCATCAGATCACAGCGGTCTACGGCGAAATGCTTTCACGGCAGCCGCTCCGCTTCCTGCTGGCCGACGATCCGGGTGCAGGCAAGACAATCATGACGGGCCTGTTCATCAAAGAACTGATAGCGCGTGGCGATCTCCAGCGATGTCTGATTGTCTGTCCCGGAAACCTCGTGGAGCAATGGCAGGACGAACTCGACAGCAAATTTCATTTGCCGTTCGAGATCATGACCAATGATGCGTTTGAGGCGGCCCGCACCGGCAACTGGTTCAGTGAAAAGCCTCTGGCGATCTGTCGGCTGGATAAGTTGAGCCGAAATGAAGACGTGCAGGCCAAGTTGGCCCAGACTGACTGGGATCTTGTCGTCTGTGACGAGTCACATAAACTCAGCGCGACCTACTTCGGAAATGAGGTCAAATACACCAAGCGGTATCACTTGGGGCAACTGCTCTCCACGCTGACTCGGCACTTCCTGTTGCTCACCGCAACACCGCACAACGGGAAAGAAGCTGACTTCCAGTTGTTCATGGCTTTGCTTGACGGTGACCGTTTCGAGGGCAGGTTTCGCGATGGCATTCATGTCCAGGATACCAGCGACATGATGCGACGGCTGGTGAAAGAACAATTGCTCAAATTCGACGGCACAAAATTGTTCCCTGAACGCCGTGCGTACACCGTCAACTACCCGCTGTCTGATGGTGAAGCCGAGCTTTATGACGAAGTCACCAGCTACGTTCGCACTGAATTCAATCGTGCTGAGGCATTGGAAAACAATGGCCGGAAGGGGACAGTGGGCTTTGCGCTGACCATCCTGCAACGCCGCCTTGCATCATCGCCAGAGGCGATTTATCAATCACTTCGCCGCCGACGTGAACGCCTTGAGAAGCGAGTTCGCGAAGAGCAACTCCTCAAACAAGGTGGAGACGTCAGAGTTGACCTGAACGCTGGTTTGCCCAGTCTTTCATCGGACGACCTCGACGATCTGGAAGATGCTCCCGACGATGAATTGGAAGCCACGGAAGAGAAAATCGTCGATCAGGCTTCGGCAGCCCGCACGATCGCCGAACTCCGCATTGAAATTGCCCAACTCCAAGAACTCGAAAAGACAGCATTGCGTGTCCGTCAGTCCGGAACAGACCGCAAGTGGGATGAGCTGTCAAAACTCCTACAGAACAATACTGAGATGTTCGATGCGGTTGGGCACCGCCGAAAGCTCGTCATCTTCACTGAGCATCGCGACACGCTGAATTACCTCACGGAGAAAATCCGGGCTTTGCTCGGTCGCCCAGAAGCCGTCGTCATCATTCATGGTGGGGTTGGCCGTGAAGAGCGCCGGAAGGCGGAAGAGTCATTCAAGCACGACAAGGAAGTTGAGATCCTTGTCGCTACGGACGCGGCGGGCGAAGGCATCAATTTGCAGCGTGCCCACCTGATGGTGAATTATGACCTTCCGTGGAATCCCAACCGTCTGGAACAACGGTTCGGCCGCATACACCGTATCGGTCAGTCAGAAGTCTGCCATTTATGGAACCTTGTGGCGAACGAAACCCGTGAAGGCGAGGTGTATTGCCGTCTCTTGCAAAAGCTGGAAGAAGCGCGCACGGCTCTCGGTGGCCAGGTGTTTGACGTTCTTGGGCAATTGACATTCAACGACCGCCCGCTCCGCGAACTGCTGGTCGACGCCATTCGATATGGGGACGATGAGGAGCGGAAGGCCGAATTCTTCAAAGCCGTCGACAATGCAGCCGAACGTGAGCACTTACGGGAACTGATCGAGGGACGTGCGCTGACGCACGATTCAATGGACGTGAGTCGCGTTCGAGCTATCCGCGAAGATATGGAACGGGCCGAAGCTCGGCGACTACAACCGCATTTCATTGCGTCGTTCTTCATGGAGGCATTCAAGCTGCTGGGTGGAACGATTCATGAGCGGGAGCCCAAGCGTTATGAAGTCAAGCACGTTCCGGCAGTGATTCGTAATCGGGACCGTGAGATTGGACGCAGTTCTCCCGTTCTCCAGCGTTATGAGCGGATCGCTTTTGACAAGAATTTGATCACCGTCTTTGGAAAGCCGTTGGCGGCATTTGTCTGCCCAGGCCATCCGCTGTTGGACGCGACACTCGATTTGGTCATCGAGCGTCATCGTGACCTGCTGAAGCGTGGCGCGATTCTGATTGACGAGTCGGATGAGGGTGATAGTCCCAGGGCTTTGCTCTACCTGGAGCATTCGATTCAGGACGCACGCACCGACCGCAACGGCAATCGACGGGTTGTTTCCAAGCGTCTCCAGTTCGTTGAAGTCGATGAACGCGGCAATACCCGCAACGCTGGCCCGGCACCTTATCTCGACTACCGTCCGCCAACGATTGAAGAAGCCGAGTTGATCAAAACACAGGTGGCCGTGGAGTGGATGCGGTCCAACCTCGAATCGCAGGCGATGGATCATGCTGCGCTGCATCTTGTGCCTGATCACCTGCAAGAGATTCGTACGCGCAAAGAAGACTTGATCGACAAAACGAAAGCGGCTGTTCGTGATCGATTGACGAAAGAGATCAACCATTGGGACCACAGGGCAACAACGCTCAAGGACCAGGAACTCGCAGGTAAGGTGAATGCCAAACTCAACTCAGGGAAGGCACGCGAACGAGCCGACGAGTTGACGGGCAGGTTGCAGAAACGCCTGGCTGAGCTGGATCAGGAACGTAAGCTCTCGCCGTTGCCACCGGTTGTACTCGGTGGGGCCATGATTGTCCCAATTGGGGCGCTCAGAAAAGTGCAGGGAAAAAGTGACTCGTTGCCACCAACCTTCGCTTTAAGCACCGAAGAGTCCGAGCGCCGTGGGATGCACGCGGTCATGGAGACCGAACGCCAGCTTGGGTTCATACCGCGCGACGTCAGTGACAAGAATCTCGGATATGACGTGGAGTCGTCCATCCCGGACACGGGCTTACTACGATTCATCGAAGTCAAGGGCCGGGTTCGCGGTGCAGCGACCATCACGATCACCAAGAACGAAATCCTGACGGGCCTCAACAAGCCCGAACAGTTCATCCTGGCAGTGGTCCTGCTTGATCCAGAACAGGCGCAGGTGCGGTACATCCGCAATCCTTTTGATCAAGAGCCAGACTTCAAGGCAACCAGTGTGAATTTCGCGCTCAACGAACTACTGGCGATTGCCAAGGAGCCACAATGACCGCTCTAAACTTAACAGTGCCCCAGATCACGCAACGCATTTCCGAGTGCCTTGGAAAGTCGCTCCGAGATGCGTCCATAGCACCTCTGAACGCCGTTTGGAAAGAACGATGGAAGCCCAGACTCCGTGAACTCAGTTCTGAAGCGTCGCGTATTCCCACCGTCACGATCGCCGTAGTGGGCGGCACCGGCGCAGGAAAGAGTACCCTGCTTAATGCGTTGCTTGGAGAACGTATTCTTCCGGTCAGCAATTCGCGCGCATGTACCGCAGCGATCTCGGAGGTGACATTTGCGGATTCCGAGTTCGCCGCTGAAATTGAATTCGTTTCCCGTGAAGACTGGCGGCGGGAAATCTCCCTATTGCTCGCCGACTTGGCAGACGAACGAAAGATCGGCTTGCAGTCGACGAGCGGCGGAGATGGTGTCGCAAAGGGGGCGCGTGACCGTCTGAAAGCGGTCTATCAGATGTCTGATGAAGACATACAACCTGGATTGAAGCTAGATGACCTGAACGAGCCACCGGATATCAAAGATGTTCTTGACGCTGGGAATATCCGGATCACTAGCGCCTGCGACGATGAGTTTAGAAAACTACTCCGTCGCTATTTGGATTCAAAGCAAGAGTTCTGGCCGTTGGTACGAACGGCCAGAATATCTGGTCCATTTCCGGGCCTCACGACGCGAGGCATCAAGCTCGTAGACCTGCCTGGCCTGAATGACCCTAACGAAGCGCGTGAACAAGTCACACACAGCTATCTGAAGGAGTGCCGTTTCGTTTGGATCGTCTTCAACATCAAACGAGCATTGACTCGCGACATCCAGACGATCATGCAATCTGACGATTTCGCGCGTCAGATCGTCTTGGATGGTCGTGACAACGCACTGACCTTTGTCGGCACGCATTCTGATGAGGTCGATCGTGAGTCTGGCATTGAGGAGTTCTCGCTCTCGGATGATGCAACCGAATCGGAGATTGTCGCGTCGCGCAATTCGGCAGTGCGAACCGTGATCGCAGACCAGCTACACGAACTGGCCGGTAGATTGGCACAAAGCGCCGGCGACCAATCCCGAACTGAGGAACTCAGCGCTCGCCTCCAAAAGTCTCGCGTGTTCACGGTCTCTGCCAGAGACTACCTGCATTTGCGGGGTATCTCAAAGAATCGTTCCTCGACGCTTGAGGACACTGGTGAGACTCAGATCCCCGCGTTACGTGAGCACCTGGCAACGATCTCGGCAGCATACACTAATGGTGCCCATCAAGAATCGTTGTTGAAGCAGGTCAATCTGCTGATTTCTGAAATCAAACATCGAATCCAGACAGAAATCCAAAACGTCACCCATGCTCGTGAGTTGACGGGGAAGAAGCGAAAGGAGATTAGGAACGCACTTCAGCGTCTCCTGACATTTCTTTGCCGCGACCTCAAGAGCCACTGTGAAGGCTTTGTGCAGGAATTGACCGCCAAGCATGAGTTGCTTGACGAACGATTGAAGAGAGCATTTGAACGAGGTCGGGCCGAGCTGCAACGCGTAACAGAAGGCTGGGGTCGCATTCACGCGTCCACGCTTCGCGCGATTGTTCGACGGAACGGGCGGTACCACAGTCCAACATCCGGGAAGTACGACTTTGCGGATGACATATCACGACCATCGCTCGAAATGATCACGTTTGCCTGGGATGATTTCTTCGGCGACAAAATGACGCACGCGCTGACTGTCTGGTCCGACAAGCTCATGGTCCTTGCGGATCGACATGGAAATGACACTGTTCGCGAGGTTATTCAGCAAGTGGGCGCTGACTCGACCAGCCTTTCTGACGACTTGCAGCGTTCACTGGCAGTCAATGAAAGGCTGATCAAGGAATACGTTGGCCAAAGCCAGTCCGATATGTCTGGCAAGCTGCACCAAGTGCGGTCGACACTTTATGAGCAGATTCCCCGACAGGTTGCAGCCAACATGCGCGAGGCATATCAGGAGGCGGAGGATGAATCGGGAAGTGGAATGAAGCAACGAATCCTTGAACTGCTTTCCGCTCACGCACGTCGTGTGTCGAAGGTCATGTTCGATGATGCACGTGACAGAATCATGGAGGGCGTCAGGATGGTGACCGACTCGATGTCCGGGCGGTACAGCGAAATGGCTGACGGGGTCTCAGAACGGCTCTCGGTTCCAGTCGCCAATTTTGTGCAGGAAGAGATTCTGTCACCTGATGCGACAGATGCGGTCTCCACGTCACTTCCGGCGATTCTGGTCGAACTCGACAAAGTCATGGACTTGGAGGCCCCGGTACGATGAGTTCATGGCCGAAGATTATCCGTGATCCCGTTCATAATCTCGTGATTTTTGAGGACACACCCTGTGACCGTCTGTTACTCGACCTGATCAATACTCGGGAGTTCCAGCGACTTCGTCGCATCAAGCAACTGGGCTTTAGTCAGCTCACGTTTCCTGGTGCGGATCACAGTCGTTTTGCACATTCCATTGGCGTCATGCACATTGCTCGCCGCATGCTCGAACGAGTCACGAGCATCTGCCCATTGTGTATTGATGACGATCTGAAAATGGTTGTGCTCGCTGCCGCACTCCTGCACGACGTTGGTCACGGGCCTTTTTCTCACGCCTTCGAGAAAATTACGGGCGACGATCACGAAGTTCGGACGATTGAGATCATCACGTCCGACAGCACCGAAGTGAATGCTGTCCTGAAGCGGGTGTCCCTCGATCTGCCGGAACGTCTCAAGGTGTTTTTCGACGAAGACATTGAGGATTCGACAGTCTCGTCAGCCCTGACATCGCCTTACCTTACGCAGATCGTGTCAAGCCAACTCGATGCGGATCGGTTTGACTATCTCCTACGGGATAGTTATTCGACCGGATCGAACTCAGGTCGATTTGACTTGGACTGGCTGATCCAGCACTTGGAAGTTGATGGCGAAAAAGGGAGATTTTATCTTCAGTCCAAGGCATTGTTCGCGGCCGAGGCGTATGTCTTTGCTCGATATCATATGTACCGCACAGTGTACTACCACAAGACAACGCGATCCGGCGAAGTCATGTTGAAGATGCTCTTTCGGCGGTACAAAGCGTTGCTGAAAGACGCCGACGGCAATGCCGCCAAGCAAGCCATCGTCCCCTATGCCCCGCCCGCTGTGTGCAGCGCATTTTCGACAGGGATCGCACTCGACGAGTACCTGATGCTCGACGACCACACGATGACCGAATTTGCGAAGGCATGTATGCGGTGCAATGACACTGTCATGTCTACCCTCGCCAAGGGGCTGCTTGAAAGGAAGCTCTTCAAAGCAGTCGATGTGACTGACGCCTGGTCGCCGAATGTCGCGAAGTTTTATGAAAAGGCAAAAGAGATCGTCGCGACAAAGTCCGGCCTGCCAGTTGAATTCTTCTTTGAATCGGATACTCCGAGTGACACTGCTTACAAACTCTACAACCCTGACGCGAGCAAGCCAGCAACGCAGATTTATGTTGAAGGAGGTGGAGGAAAGCAGCAAGAGCTTTCCCGTCTCTCGGAGAATGTCGCGAACTTGACCAAGCCATACAGGCTGAATCGTTACTACTTTCCTGAAAACGTCCAAGAAGCCATTCTTTTGGACGCTGTCCCTCTTTTGTTCAAGGAGTGAACTATGTCACTGAGAAACCAGAAATGGGTTGCCGCACTGATCGCCGCGCATCCTGACCAGAAAATCTTCGGACGTACTCGTCTGCAAAAGGAAGTGAAGCTCCTTCAGCGGCTCGACTTTCCCACTGACTATTCCTATTCGATTCATTTTTATGGGCCGTACAGCGAATCACTCCAGTCGGACATTGGGTTGATGGAAGTCTACGGGTTGATCTCGGAATCGTGTGAACAAGGCCGAGACGGCAACGAATACTATGTGCTGGAAGCGACCGAGTCGGCAGATTTGCCTGACGTATCGGAATTCGAGGGCTTCATCGCGCAGTTGTGCAATGCACCGACTGTTGTCCTCGAGTTGGCAGCCACTTACGACGCGTTCCGCGAACGTGGAGACGACCACGAGGAGGCCCTTGAGCGACTACGTCGCAAGAAGGGGGCGAAATGCGAGAACGGGAACGAAGACGCCGCTCTCGAACTCCTAAGTGACCTTGGACTCGAAGCTGAGTAAGCAATGCCGTCACAGGAATCACCGAAGCCGCCGAACTTGAAGCAGAAGAAAACGACGTAGCATGACACCGTACCGCAAGAAGTTGATCGAAGTTGCTCTCCCACTGGCCGCTATCAATGCGGAGTCGGCGCGGGAGAAGTCTATTCGGCATGGGCATCCCAGCACGTTGCACCTCTGGTGGGCTCGGCGACCGTTAGCGGCTTGCCGGGCGGTGTTGTTCTCGTCCCTGGTCGATGATCCGGATAGCGATCCGCAGTATCTGAAAGCGGATGGGACCGTGGATGAAGACCTAGCCGGACTCAAGCGGGCTGACCTGTTCAACCTGATTGAAGAGCTGGTGATGTGGGAGAACTCCAACAATGTGGACGTGATTCGCTCGGCTCGTGCCGAGATTGCGCGCTCTGTGGCGTCCCGGTTGATTGAAACCGGGAAGTTGAAGAAGAATGACGAGTTTGATTTTGGATTTTCGATTTCGTATTTTGGATTGGAAAAACAAGACGAAGGTGTTCCTTCAAACTCGAAACTCCAAAATCCAAAATCCAAAATCAAATACCAAGACTTCGTCCAGTGTGGGAATTGCAAGCCGGTCCCCATGGGACTCGACAAGAAAGTGGGGCGGGTCCGGTTCACGTTTGATGTTTCGCGTCTGCCGCCGGCCGAGGCGGTGAATGCGTTTTTGGCCGAGCACGCGCCGCCGGTGTTGGACCCGTTTGCCGGAGGGGGTTCCATTCCATTAGAAGCCCAGCGATTGGGGTTGCGGGCCTATGCCAGCGACCTGAATCCGGTGCCCGTGTTGATCAACAAGGCGCTGATTGAGATTCCGCCCAAGTTCGCCGGCCGGCCACCAGTGAATCCAGAGTCTCGCGGTGGAGGCCCGAAGCCCAAAGGGAAAGATAAGAAGTCAAAAACCCTCACCGAAAAGGAATGGCACGGAGCCGAGGGCCTCGCCGAGGACGTACGGTACTACGGTCAGTGGATGCGCGACGAGGCCGAGAAACGGATTGGGCATTTGTATCCCAAGGTTGAAGTCACGGCTGAGATGGCGAAGGACCGGCCTGATTTGCTGCCGTACGTTGGCGAGAAGCTCACCGTCATCGCTTGGCTTTGGGCCAGAACGATTCAGTGCCCAAATCCTGGATGTCGGGCCAGAGCACCCCTCGTTCGTTCGTTCTGGTTGTCCAAAAAACCGGGGAAAGAATGCTTCGCCAGACCGGTCCTTGACCGCGATTTCAAGACTGCGAGTTTCGAAATTGCCATGAAAGGCGAACCACCTAAACACACAACCGACCGGACCGGAGCCAGGTGTCTTTTCTGTGACACTTTTATCAAGAAACAGCAGCTGCGCGATATTTCGATGGAATTTGGTGTTCCCGAAATTCCACTTGCAATTGTTGCAGAAGGAAACAGCACCCGTGTGTACTTACCTGCCGATGCTATTCCCTTGCCCACAGTAAAGAAACCAGATGTTGCTTTCCTCGAGCAACCGATGACTAATGATCGCAGGTGGTTTTCGCCGCCGCTGTATGGACTGCCAAATTTCGCGGATCTTTTCACGCCAAGACAACTCATAGCACTTACTACATTCTGTGATTTAGTCGAGGAAGCAAGAAACAAAATTCACGACGAGACTTCCGCCGTTTGGAAGGGTGACGACGGGCTACGACGCACCAATAGCGATGATGGGGCAACTGCCTACGCGGATGCGGTAGCGACCTACCTAGGCTTTGCAGTAGATCGCAGTTCCGATTTCTGGTGTGCGCTTTGCACTTGGGCCAATCAACCCAAAAACGAACTCGTAGCGCATGTGTTCGGTAGGCAGGCATTACCTATGGTATGGGATTTTGCCGAAGCGTCCCCGTTCAGCGAATCGGGCGGCAATTTTCTCAAAAACCTAGACTTTGTCGTCAAGGCTACCGCCGCACAGCAATTGCCAACACAAGCAGGATCTGTTCAGCAGCGCGATGCAACGTCGGACCTCGGAATACGACGATCTGCTGTTGTATCTACCGACCCACCCTACTACGACAACATCGGCTACGCCGATCTCAGCGACTTCTTTTATGTATGGTTACGCCGATCGCTTTCACGGGTATATCCAGCTATTTTCTCTACCGTGCTCACTCCCAAAAAACAAGAATTGATTGCAAGTTCCCATCGTCATGGTGGGAAAAAGGAACTGGCACAGATCTTCTTTGAGACAGGACTCGGGCATGCATTCACACGGATGCATGAAGCAGAGCACACTGACTTTCCAATGACTGTCTACTACGCATTTAAGCAGTCTGAAACCGATGAGACGGATGACGTAGACGACGAAGAACCGAGTATCTCCAACACAACCGCGTCGACCGGGTGGGAAACGATGCTCGGCGGCCTAATTCGAGCCAACTTCACCATCAGTGGCACTTGGCCGATTCGGACTGAACGTCCTACTGGCATGAAAGGTATCACCAACGCTCTTGCATCTTCGATCGTTCTGGTCTGCCGGTCTCGTCCCGAAAACGCTTCCCTTGCGACTCGTAAAGAGTTCCTCACCTCGTTACGTCGCGAGTTGCCGGATGCGCTACGGAATCTGCAACGTGGGAACATCGCGCCGGTGGACCTCGCCCAAGCGGCAATTGGGCCGGGGATGGCCGTCTTCACTCGCTATGCCAAAGTCCTGGAGAGTGATGGCTCGGCGATGACCGTTCGCACGGCTCTGGGACTGATCAACCAGTCGCTCGATGAAGTGCTGGCTGAACAGGAAGGTGAGTTCGACAGCGACACTCGCTGGGCGATCTCGTGGTTCGAGCAGTTCGGGATGGACGACGGCCCCTTCGGCGATGCCGAGACTCTCAGCAAGGCCAAAAACACCGCCATCACCGGCCTGGTCGAAGCGGGCATTATCGCGGCCAAGGCGGGTAAAGTCCGGCTGGTCAAACGCGACGAACTGCCCACCGACTGGAACCCGGCTACCGACAAACGCCTGACCGTCTGGGAAGTCACCCAGCACCTGATCCATCGCCTCGACCAGAAGGGCGAAACGGGAGCCGCCACGCTCGTCGGTCAACTGGGCGGTATTGCGGAAATTTCCCGCGATTTGGCGTATCGACTGTATTCGACCTGCGAACGCAAGAAATGGGCACAGGACGCCCTGGCCTACAACAGCTTGGTTGTGGCCTGGCCTGAACTGACAAAACTGGCGCGTTCAACGCAAACTCGACAGACTTCGACTCAACAAGAACTCTTCAACTGATGGGCCGCTGAGATATGGCAATTTCAAATCGTGAACGTGTCGGTAAAGGGCTGGACCTGCTGGCAACCGGCCTGCGCCCGTTTGTCGAGCGGGAACTGAAGTCGCAGCTTGGCGACAACTGGGAATCGAGTTTACCTGAGAATGGTCCTCGGGGCGGTAAGGCTAAACCAAAGCCAGCCAACCTCGACGATCCCCAGACATTACTGGGAATCCTCTGGGATCAATGGAACGCGGTCTTCAAGAATACGCTCGGTCACAGTGAACGCAGCATCGTCAGCGAATTGCGGGACGTTCGTAACAACTGGGCGCACAACGAACAGTTCAGCAGTAACGACGCAATCCGCGCACTTGACTCGATGGAACGATTGCTGGTTGCCGTCTCTGCCGCTGATGCTGCCACCGAAGTTGGCCAGATGCGGATGGACCTGATGCGGTCATTGTTCGACGAACAACGCCGCCAGGAGATGCGTAAGAAGGCGTTTCAGCCAACCGAAGGGAAGCCACAGGGTGGCCTGAAACCGTGGCGTGAAGTCGTGACTCCACACCCCGACGTGGCCAGCGGACGTTACCAACAAGCCGAGTTCGCTGCTGACTTGTGGCAGGTGTATCAGGGTGAAGGCTCGGATGAGTACAAGCATCCGACCGAATTCTTCCGCCGGACATTTCTCACCGAAGGGCTTCGACGGTTGCTGTCCCAAGCGATTCTTCGCCTCAACGGTGATGGCGGCGATCCTGTTGTCGAGTTGCAAACGAACTTTGGTGGTGGCAAAACGCACTCGATGCTGGCCCTGTATCACCTGTTTTCCGGCGCGTCACCGGCAGACCTGCCAGGAGCCGAGGAACTGGTTAAGGAATCCAATCTCACACTCCCGAATAACGTCCGACGGGCAGTTTTTGTCGGTACGCAGGTTTCTCCTGGTAAACCACATAAGAAACCGGATGGCACGGTCATTCGTACCGTATGGGGCGAAATCGCCTGGCAGCTTGGTGGGAAGGAAGCCTACAAGCTCATCAAGGAAGATGACGAGAAGGCTACGAATCCCGGTAATTCAATGAAAGAGATATTCGTCAAATATGGCCCCTGTCTCATCCTGATCGACGAATGGGTGGCCTATGCCCGGCAACTGCACACGACCGCTGATCTGCCCGCCGGTTCGTTCGAGACACACTTCACGTTCGCCCAAGCACTTAGCGAGGCCGCCAAAGCCGCCAAGAATACCCTGCTCGTGGTGAGCATCCCGGCATCCGAAAGTCCGCATCAGAAAGAGGGACGCGGTGTCACCGACATTGAAGTGGGCGGTGAGCGCGGTCGTGAGGCCCTGTCTCGGCTCAAAAATGCCATCGGCCGCGTGGAAGCGTCCTGGCGACCGGCCAGCCCGGACGAAGGTTTTGAAATTGTCCGTCGCCGACTGTTCCAGCCATTATCTGGCGACCAGTACGTTGCCCGCGATGCTGTCGCCCGCGCCTTCGTTGATACCTACGGTGCTCAACAGCAAGAATTTCCGACCGAGTGCCGCGAGGCCGATTACGAACGCCGGATCAAGATGGCGTATCCCATCCATCCGGAACTGTTCGACCGGCTCTATAACGACTGGTCAACCCTCGACAAATTCCAACGCACGCGTGGCGTCCTGCGCCTCATGGCGGCGGTGATTCACTCCCTTTGGGAGCGGCAGGATGGCAATTTGTTGATCATGCCTGGAACCGTGCCCATTGAAGACCAGATCGTTCAGTTTGAGTTGACCCGCTACCTCGATGACCATTGGGTACCGGTGCTGGAAAAAGACGTGGACGGCGCGAACTCATTGCCGCTGGCGCTCGACCGGGATAACCCTAACCTGGGGCGATACTCGGCCGCCCGCCGTGTCTCACGGACGATCTACATGGGATCGGCTCCCACTTTGCGAGCCGCCCATAAAGGGATCGACGAACGTCAGGTGAAACTCGGATGCGTCCAGCCTGGCGAAGCCGTGGCCACCTTTGGCGACGCACTCCGCCGACTCACCGACCGGGCTACGTATTTGTACGTGGATGGCAAGCGTTACTGGTATTCAACGCAGCCCACGGTCGCCCGGCTTGCCGACGACCGCGCTGGTCAACTGGCCGACGATCAAGTGTCAGACGAGATCATTAAGCGACTTCGAGAAGAAGCCCGCACTCGTTCCGATTTCTCGAAAGTCCACGCGTGCGCGCCCAGCAGCGATATTCCCGACGAGAAAGAAGCCCGGCTCGTCATCTTGGGGCCAGAATTCTTCCATACCGGCAAGGACGCAAACAGCCCCGCCCGAAAGGAAGCTGCGGCAATTCTTGAATCCCGAGGGTCGTCCCCCAGAAACTATAAGAACACCCTGGTATTTCTCGCCGGTGATATCAATCGCCTGCGGGAACTTGAACAGGCAGTCCGTCAGTTTCTCGCGTGGTCCTCAATCCTGGATGACAAGTCCACTTTGAACTTGGATCAATTCCAGTCCCGCCAGGCGGAAACCAAACGCAAGAGTGCCAACGAAGCCGTCGATTTGCGGATTGCCGAGGCGTATCAATGGCTTCTGGTGCCGGGACAACCCGACCCCAAAGGCGATGTCGATTGGACCGACCTGAAGTTGCAAGGCCAGGATAGCCTCGCAACACGGGCAGCGAAAAAGCTCAAAAATGAAGAGTCCCTGCTGATTCAGATGGGGGCCGTCCGCCTGCGCACAGAACTCGACCGCATTCCGCTCTGGACCGGCAGCCACGTCAGCATCAAACAGCTTGCTGAGTACATGGCACGATATCTGTATCTGCCACGCCTGAGAGATGAACAGGTCTTGATCGCCGCCATTCAAGAGGGTGTTTCCAGCCTGGTTTGGCACGACGAATCATTCGCCTACGCCGAAACATGGGACGAGCAACGGAAACGATATCAGGGCCTGAAATGCGGGACGTCGATCCGTGTCATCGTCGATGATCGCACGCTGTTGGTAAAACCCGACGCGGCTTCGGCGCAGCTCGGAAAAGACCGCGAAGCAGCGGCAGCCGCACAAGCGGTAACTGAAACCGGCGAATCAACAGGCCGTAAACCGGACACGGCTGGAGCCACCACCGGAACCGGCTCCGCCACTCTGCCGTTGCCGGGCACAGGTCGAGTCATTCCTCCGTTGCCGCCAGCTCCACCGAAGTTGACCAGATTCCACGGTTCCGCTCAGTTAGACCCCCTGCGCATGGGCCGGGACGCGTCCCGCATAGCGGAGGAAGTGATCCAACACCTAACGGGACTGCTGGGAGCCGAAGTTGAAATCACTCTCGAAATCCAAGCCAAACTTCCGGACGGAGCCAGCGACAAACTCGTCCGTGACGTCACCGAAAACTGCCGGACTCTGAAGTTTACAGACTATGGATTTGAGGAGGACTAACGGACAGCGATATTTGTCGCCCTTGATAGTAGTCCAACACCGCACATTGAAGTCAAAACGTCGGGAGAACACGCCAGATGTATCTAAAAGCAGTGCTCGTTCGCTTTTTCAAGTCGTTCAATTTCGACTATCTGCGTAAAAACCACCCTACTGCGAAGGCTTTGCCTTGGGAACACATTGGCGAAGCATGGTATCCATTTGTGCGCATCCCATTAACCAGGGATATTACGACCATCGTAGGAGCAAACGAGTCTGGAAAGAGTCATTCTCTCAGCGCAATCAAGAAGGGATTGTCGGGCGAAAACATCTCTCGCCGGGACTTTTGCCGCTATTCTCAATTCTTCACTGTTGAGGAAGGAAATATGCGGTGGCCGGATTTCGGCCTCCATTTCGCTGACCTCAACCGCGAGCAGCAGGACGAACTCCGCTCCTTGCTTGATGTCAAAAACGGATGTACGGTCGACGAGTTTGTCTTAATACGGCGCAACATAACGTCCCTTGAGGTCTGGCTCAAACAGCGGGATCACTTCGTGCAGTGTGCAATCAGTGACTCTGCAAAACTACTTTCCAGTCGACTACTTCCTCATGTTTTCGAGATCGATTCGATGGTAGCCCTCCCCAGCAGTGTTCCCTTGTCATGGTTGCGAGGGGAAACTCGTTCGGCTTGGCCGCGTACAGCTCGGAATTCGCTGGTAGCGGCAGTTGATCCAGTTCGCTCATTCTTTTCAGATGCTGAAAAGGTTAAGAATAGCGCGTCCGCCATTTCAGACGCAATGGCGAAATTTGCCCCCGGGGAGACTGAGGAGACTGGTAGTAACAATAGGGAAACCCGATCTCTTGAGCTGGCTCGCGATCTTCTGTTCAAGGTCGCAAAAATTGACAAATCGGCAATTACGGACTTGTCAAAGGCCCTTGCCGAAGAGGATGAGGGGCTCGCCAATGGATTGCTTCAGCAAATCAATCAGCGACTTGCTGCCGAATTGAACTTTCCCAAATGGTGGGTGCAGGATCGAGATTTCCGGCTTACCGTTTCCGCTCGCGATGATGATCTTGTCTTCACAATCAGCGATCGCACGCATACGGAGTATTCCTTCGGCGAGCGGAGCAACGGATTGAAATACTTCCTGAGCTACTACGTTCAGTACCTTGCCCACAAGCCACCACCCAACCGCTGGGAAATGCTCTTGATGGATGAGCCGGATGCGTATTTGTCGAGCCAGGGCCAACAGGACTTGTTGAAAATCTTCAATTCGTTCGCCGATCCTGAAGACGGCAAAGAGCCGATTCAGGTCGTGTATGTTACCCATTCTCCATTCTTGGTCGACCGCAATCACGGTGAACGAATCCGGGTATTGGAGAAGGGAGCCGATGATGAAGGAACGAGAGTTGTAAATGACGCATCGAAAAACCATTACGAACCGCTGCGTTCCTCGTTTGGTGCCTTCGTTGGCGAGACGACCTTTATTGGTAACTGCAATCTCATGGTCGAAGGACTTGCGGACCAGGTACTGCTTGCAGGGTGCTCCACGTATCTCCGCGCTCTCGACACCCCAAAAATGAATACATTCGACCTTAACCGTATCACAATAGTTCCCGCAGGGTCATCATCTCACATACCATATCTTGTTTATTTGGCACGTGGCCGTGACATCGAGCAGCCGTCAGTGATCGTCCTTCTCGACAGTGATAAGTCGGGCAAACAAGCTCAGAAAGACCTCAAGAAGGGCGGCCCAAAGAACAAGCAAATCATTAAACCACAGTCCGTCCTTATGCTGGCTGATTTGCAGCCGGAAGTAAAACTACCTGAAGGAAAGTCGCTCATTGAGACGGAAGATTTAATTCCGCCGGGCGTTACTGCTCAGGCTGTTCAGCGATTTCTTCAAAAAGTGTGTGGTGTCGCAGTCGCTGACTCAGTGAAGGTGACGTCTGATGCCATTACTGCGGCATGGTCTGGCGACCGACAGCATTTCGATGCAATCAATGAGGTCGTCGCACAGTTTATAGGGCCGGACTTCCATGTCGATAAGATGGGACTGGCGCGGGAAGTTGTTGAGTTGGTGCATCAAAATCACGTTGCAACATCGCCTCTCATCGCCCCGGACGATCTCACCGTCTTTCAGCGGAATGTGGGATTATTGATTCGCAAGCTCGCGGAAATGCAGCGGAAGGCAGAACGCGAAACTTCGCAAGAGCGAATTTCTCGAAAGATCGATCGCGTGATTAAATCGTTTAGAAGCGACCATCCTTCTTCTGCAAAGCGAGAAGAGGCAATACTGTTGCTTGAGGAGATTGAATCAACGCTGGATGACAGCAACGAAGCCGATGATGTCCAACTGGCATTACAAAAGCTGAAACGCGATTACGATTTGACCGAACCTAAGCCTGGCGTCGTCGAAAAGTTTTCGGAATTCTCCAATGCCCTCGGCTGTGTACGTTACTCCGCCAGAAATGCAGTTCAACAAGAAGCCATCGACCTGACTAGTGCTGGCGAACTGAAGCCCGACGCACCGACAGATGTCAGTCCGTCGAATGTTGCCAGCCTACAGCCTGTCGGAACGGCGGCATCACCAGTGCCGGACGGCAAGGACATGGTTCCTTCTTCCGCCGCGACAACTTGATCATTAACCTGGATGCAAACGACTTTAGGGCCTTCGTACGCCTTAAAAACGTGGATTCCATTCAGTAGGGACAGGCGATGGGACAGGTAACCGACAAATTGCGATTATTGGGGCAGGCGATCAACGCGATTGGATTCTCGTACGTTTTTAACGCGATGGACCTTGGGCTAATCGACCAATTGGAGACAATGGCAATCGGCAACAACCGTCAGGCTGCGGACTTTGCCTTGCCTTTGGTCGCAAATATCGAAGCTACTTCCGATCATATTGTCGACGAATTTGACTATGATCACCTGATGGCTGTGTACGACGCATATGCGGAAGCCAAAGTTGGGAAACGAATGTGGGACCAAGGGTTGCGACCAATTCGGATTCCGGAAGGGAGGGGCCCAACACCGGATTTTCGTGTCCCGTTCCAAGGACAGGATTTCTTTGTTGAGGTGAAAGCCCTCCATGTAAGGCGCGGTGTAGCGAACAACGACGCAATCATGGAAGCCGGCTTTGAATCCCTCGTCAACCTATCCCAGCAGCGGGCTCGCAACGTAACAATTGCAACCGCCGAGATGACAATTCGTCCTCACGACTCAGCGTCGGCTGCATACGATCCGACGTCTGCAAAATATATCGCCGAAGACTTGCTTTCACGGATCGACGGAAGATTTAGGGCAGCTCAGTTTCAGCACGGTCCCACCTTTGGAGCGGTTGATCTTACAATGCTCCCACTGTTTGGGGCTTTGCCCAAGTCCATCTACCGGACACACCCAGAGTCACAAACACGGGCAGCAGTTAGCGGCGTCCTATGGCACGCCGCATTTGGCGACGAAGGAAGCGATCTCTACCGCCCGATCGAATTTGACGGATTGAGCAATCTTGACGGCTATTTTGAGGCACAGGGTCTTCTACGAACACGCCAGTTCATCAAAGGTTTCATCTTTTTTGACCAATCAAACACTGCATTTCTCGTCCGAAAGAACGACGAAGCCCAGCTTGTACCGTTCCTTTCTCGGTTGAGTGATACATGGAACAATGACGCGAACGAAGCGATTTGCCGAATTCAAGATCCGGTTGAGATCGATGATTTCCGGCGAATGATACAAATAAAGGCAGTGGAGTTGTGGAAGGCGCGCAACGAGCCTCTCTGGCAGGATCTCACTGACTGGCAACGCGCCAAGGAAGCGTTTGGAATTCCCGGATGTGCCCCGTTCTAACTTGCACGATGGCCGAAGGGTGATGGACAACTCGTTTCGAGCGAGGGTTTTGCGATTCCGCGTGTCCAGATCGCGGCGTGGTAGCCGCGGCATTTATGATGACTTCAGGAAGCCCGTCTGCGACAGCACACATCAGAGATCACAACGGCGTCACTCCGGATTCATTTTGGCAAGAGCAAACGCTGCCGTGGCCGGAAGATGATATCGTCATCTTCAAGTTGCACTCCGTTGCGACGAAACTTACCGTTCTCGGACTTGACTGCCAGCTCCTTCTCAAGGGTGAGCTTGCTAATCTGTTTGGCAAGCATTTCCTTTG
>CAZDYN010000002.1:136-5261 GCA_964509635.1 uncultured Nitrosomonas sp.
GCTGCGCATAAATGCCCAAGCCGCTGCCATCCTGATTGGCGGACACCCAGCTCACCACAAAGCCGCCATCCGTCAGCGCAGTGATGGCCGGTTGCGATTGATTATCCGCCACGGCCGTATTGACGCGGAATTCCCCTCCCTGCGCTGTGCCATCCGCGACATAACGCTGCGCATAAATGCCCAAGCCGCTGCCATCCTGATTGGCGGACATCCAGCTCACCACAAAGCCGCCATCCGTCAGTGCGAAGATGGCTGGTTGTTCCTGGTTACCTGCCACGGCCGTATTGACGAGGAATTCCCCTCCCTGCACTGTACCGTCCGCGGCATAGCGCTGCGCATAAATGCCCAAGCCGCTGCCATCCTGATTGGCGGACACCCAGCTCACTACAAAGCCGCCATCCGTCAGTGCGGTGATGGCCGGTTGCGATTGATTACCCGTCACGGCTGTATTGACGCGGAATTCCCCTCCCTGCGCCGTGCCATCCGCGGCATAGCGCTGCGCATAAATGCCCAAACCGCTGCCATCCTGATTGGCGGACACCCAGCTCACCACAAAACCGCCATCCGTCAGCGCAGTGATGTCTGGCTGTTCCTGGTTACCTGTCACGGTCGTATTGACGCGGAATTCATTGCTTCCAATGGCGGAAATTTTAATATCCCCATCCGCAAATCTGGCAATCTGTATAGTTGAAAGCGTATCGGTGCCATCGTCGCCATCGGCTGCGTTGGTATCCTGCACCAGGATTTGTCCGCCTGAGTTGACTGAAAACTCATAATCAGCCTTACTGCCGGAGAAAACAGCGATATCGTTGCCCGCCCCTCCGGTTAGCGTGTCGTTACCTGCTCCGCCGGTCAGCGTGTCATCGTCTGCAGTGCCGGTGAGCGTATCATCACCTTCCGCACCGGTTATGATTGCCAAAACACCGGCATAGGACAGTTGCATTACGCTGGTTTCAATTGCACCAATGCGCGCTTGCAGCTTCCAATCCGCTCCATGTTCTGACGCGCCGGTCAGGCTGGTCGATGCGGCAATATCGGCACCCGTCAGTTGTGCCAATCGCTCTATAAATTTTTGCCCGGCTTTTCCCTGCGCCACTTCACAACCATATAGCAAAATATCGCCACCGGCCTTCAGGTGTTGCCCGATTTGCGCCAGCTGTTCCGCATAGCCGTCAAGGTTATCGCTATTCAATACACCCGAACCCAGCATTAATGCTCCCGGTACCCCATGGGAAATGATGTCAATCGCATCCAGTTCCATTCTGCCGCGCAAAGCAGCAGCCATTTGCAGTATGCCGTCCTGGTTTGTATTCAACAAAATGACTTCGACATCCCGAGGCAGTTGCGCAATCAAGCTTTGATAATCTGCGACTTGCAAGTCAATAAAAATAATACGATTGAGCATCACTATCCTCCGTGGTTCAGGTAAAGATCAGAATAACAATTAGATATTACGCCACTTCAATTTGAGAAGAGCATCTAACTTAATGTAGCGACATGCATAACACTACTGCTCCCGGCACTAAAATCAGAGTACGGTGAGCGTCTCCCGCAGTACGTAGTATTTTGAGGCAATGAGGTTTCTATGGATAAAAATAATGCGTTGAAGCTGCATGCACTTGCAAGACTATTGCGTATAGCAGCATTGCCCCATCCTTCATTTTCCCGATTCAAAATAAATTCCGCAAAAACGCTTTTGGACTATAACTGTCATCGCAATTTAATTCCATAGTCCACTTCGCCCGAATTTATTATGACATTTGTACTACCTTACGCCGTTTTCACAGTGTATGATCATGGGCTAGTATTTAGGAGTCTGTCTTCCAATTTATTTTCCAAAGCAAAGGCAAGCCATGGATAGCGCATCCAAAATCAAGATATTGATCCTCGATGACGACACCTTCATGCTCAAGCTGCTGACACGGATGCTTGCCAAGCTAGGCTACACTGCTGTCATTACTTGCGACAATGGTTCGGATGCTCTAAAAAAGATCGATCATACCGATACCTGCCCGGATTTGATTCTGCTCGACCTGAATATGCCGGATATGGATGGTATCGAGTTTGTACGCTACCTGGTAGACCGGGACTACCACGGCAATCTGGTTCTGGTGAGCGGGGAAGATGAGCGCATGTTGAAAACAGCCGAGAAACTGGTTCATGCGCATAAAATATCGATGCTCGGCTATTTGCATAAACCGGTTAGCCCTGACAAGTTATCTGAAATTTTGCAGACATGGAAACCTGATTCCTCAAGCGGCCAGCAACAATCCACCCAAAAAATTTATGATGCGGCCGATATTCAATCCGCCATTTCCAATCATGAATTAGTCAATTATTACCAGCCTAAAGTATCCGTAGAAACGGGAGATGTCATCGGCGTGGAGACGCTGGTGCGCTGGCATCATCCGCAAGACGGATTAATACTGCCCGACCGGTTTATCCATATTGCCGAACAGCATGGTTTAATTAATGACTTGACTTCCCTGGTTCTGAAGCAGGCATTGGCTCAGGCAAAAATTTGGCATGAGGGTGGACAGACATTGCGCGTGGCCATCAATGTTTCAATGGATAATCTGGCATCACTGGATTTTCAGGATTTCGTGGTCAATCTGGTTATTGAGAACGGCTTACCGCCGCAGAAAATCGTACTCGAAGTTACTGAAAGCCAATTAATGGGATCGGATACGCGCATTCCGCTGGAAATTCTAACCCGGTTACGTCTCAAACGATTTCATTTGTCGATTGATGACTTTGGTACCGGGCATTCCTCCCTGGCGCAATTACGCGATATTCCTTTTAACGAACTCAAGATTGACCAGAGTTTTGTACACCGCGCGTGGATGGACGACACGCTACGCGCCATCTACGACGCCAGTTTATCGATGGGCAAACAACTGGGTATGGATGTCGTGGCGGAAGGGGTCGAAGATCGTAACGATTGGGAGTTGCTGCGGCAAACGGGATGTGATTTTGCGCAAGGCAATTTTATTTCCGTTCCGCTGCTGCCGGATGATTTTTTACGCTGGACAGCAGAATGGCAAAACAGGGTTCGCGAAGGATTGATCAGCACTTCAGCATGATTTCCGCTGCCTGGTATGCAAGTTCCAAGGCCCGGAATATCACTCACTTTTTGCGTACAGCGAATCCAGACAGGATTTAACGCTAACCATCTGCGCGTCAAATTGCGGTAACAATACAGCCAGCGCTTCCGCATCATTCTTTTTACCCGCTTGCTCCATTTCCGCACACAACTCGCCCAGTGCAAGCGCACCCACCGAACGCGCGGATGATTTGAGTTTGTGCGCCAATGAACCCGCCGTTGCAAATTGACCAGCTTGATAAGCCCTATGCAATTCCATCGCTATTTTTTCAGCGCTGGTACGAAAATCCAGCAGCATTTCCTTGATCATTGCCGGGTCGTTGCCCACTAATTCTTCCAGCACATGCACATTAACCGGCGCCGCCGTTGATTCAGGTTCACTTTCCGGCGTGGGGAGCTTGGCGGCCGGTTCTGTTTTCGCCGCCGGTTTATGAGTGAGCAGGTATTTCTCCAGAATCAAGCGCAAATCCTCAAGTTGCACCGGCTTACTCAGGTAATCATCCATCCCGGCGCTCAGACAATGTTCTTTCTCACCTTTCAACGCATTGGCAGTCAATGCGACAATCGGAATCTGCTGCTTATGAGTACCCATAGCGCGAATTGCACCGGTTAACTCAAAACCATCCATCTCGGGCATGTGCAGATCGGTCAAAAGCAAGGCATATTCACAATTCTGCAAACGCTTCAGCGCTTCACGCCCGTCGCTGGCAATATCCGCAGCGTAACCCAGCAGGTTAAGCTGCTGCCGGATCACTTTCTGATTAATGTCGTTATCTTCCGCCACCAGGATAAGTTTACCTTGGCGCAAGGCTTCTTCACGCGAGAGGGGTACAGGCGCTGACTTGCTGGCATTGGCAAGCGGCGCGCTTTCCGTGCTCGCCGCCTCCGCCCTTCCGGCCGCGATCGCCATCGCGCGAAGCAAGGATTGACGATACATCACATCCCCATCCAGCGTGATAATATCGATATCCTCAATGCGCGCCTGGCGGCGGCGGCCGCGCTTGATTACAATAAAGCGGGGGTCAGTGGAGGATTGCAAACTATCCGGCTCAGTTTTTCCGGCACGTTTCATTTTATCGGATCGGGCGCCAAATGCAGCGCGCAATTGCTCAATGGAGGGTGCTTGCTGTCCCGCATCAATGACAACAAGCCATAAACCCGGAGCAAGATTCTGAATAAACTGCTCGACAGTATCGAAATCGGATACCTGCTCAACCGTGGCGCCGGCGCTCCTGAGATAAACAGCCAAGTCATTGCTCAGACCATCATTGTCACCCAATATCAGGCAATTCATGCCAGCGAGATCGTCAACCTTGATCTTGTGTTCTAAATCGGTAACGGCCGGCAACGGCTTAAAAGGCATCTGTATGATAAAGGTGGAGCCACGCTGCGGTTCGCTTTGCACGGTGATTTCCGCATCCATCAATTCCGCCAGATGATGGGAAATCGCCAAACCGAGTCCGGTTCCGCCGAAGCGGCGGGTCGTGGAAGGATCGCCCTGCGAGAAGGATTTAAAGAGTTTTTCCTGCGTTTCCTTATCCATGCCGATGCCATTATCGGTTACCTGGAAGGTAACGAGTACCTGGTCAGGATTGGACTCGGTTAATAGTACCCGCACAGAAACCTTGCCTTGTTTTTCCTGTTTACTGGAAAACTTGATCGCGTTATTGACGATATTTACCAGTACCTGACGCAAACGTAACGGATCCCCTAACACATTTTCCGGAATCGCAGGATCAATAAACAGCGTCAGCTCCACTTTTTTACTCAGCGCCAGATGCGCCAGCATACCGCAGGCATTTTCGACGATTCTGGCGAGCGGCATGGGAATTTTTTCGATTTCCAGCTTGCCTGCTTCGATTTTGGAAAAATCGAGAATATCCTCGATAATGGCCAGCAAGGCATAAGCGGAATCGCGGATCAGATTGGCCATTTCCATCTGGTAGCCGCTCAAACCAGTTTGAGCGGCTACCAGATTGGCCATTTCCCTCTGGTAGCCGCTCAAACTGGGTTGCCGTAACA
>CAZDYN010000002.1:5271-26019 GCA_964509635.1 uncultured Nitrosomonas sp.
CTTGTTCCGCCTCGATTCTGGCTTGCTTCAATTCCTTCATCATACGCACATGCTCGCGAATGTCGCGCATAACACCGGTAAAATGCCGCTTTCCTCCGACAAAATATTCACTGACCGCCAGATATAATTCGATCCGCCCGCCATCTTTCCGCACACCTTCCACTTCACGGCCAAGGCCAATACCGTGCGAGCCGGACAAATAGGGGCGTCCGACATATTCCTGACCGTGACCGGTACGACAATAATTTTCCATATATCCTACATGCTTGCTGCGATCCGGCTCTGGCACGATTATGGCGATATTCTCTCCGATCATTTCATCATGGCTATAACCAAACAATTTTTCCATCACCGGATTGACGGAAAGTATCGTGCCTATTTCGTCGGTGGTAACCACGCAATCCACCATGTGTTCGACGACCGAACGCATTTCTTCTTCTTTAATGGCCAAAGCCGCATTGGCGCGCTGCAAATCGTCAGTCCGCGTTGCAACACGATGTTCCAGTTCCTGATTGAGTTGCAGCAGATTCTCTTCTGCTTTGTCGCGTTCCTGATCACTGGCATTCAGCTGCTCCACCATAATGTTGAAGGTATTCGCCAATTGCCTCATTTCATCCCAGCCTTCAACCGCAACACGTTGATGTAGATTACCTGCCGATATCTCCAAAGCGCTTCGATTCAAATGCTTTAGAGGATCCACAACACGACGGTTAAACAGCACAGCGCCCAGCAAGGCGGCCAGTAATGTCAGAACCAGAATGGCTAAACCAACAAAATGCACTTTGTATACAGAAGCAAACGCTTCATCGGCATCGATATGCACCACGATGCCCCATTTCATGAGCGGCAAGTAGCGCCATGCGGCAACAACTTCCTTGCCACGATAATCTGTAGTCAACGCACCGCCAGAATCACCATTCAGAGCATTCTGCATGGCTTCAGCGGAAGGTGTATTAAGAGGAATCCGGCGTTCTAATGCAGCGTCAGGATCGTACTTTAACGGCGCCATCACCAATGCAGTCTGATCATCTTCAAGACGCGCCACAACCGTTTCACCACTATCACTAAGTCCGACATTATTCGCTATCACTGCGAATACGCGCTCACTAAAGATTTGCAGCGCTAATACACCTTTGATCTCCCCGTTTATTATTACCGGAGTCGCAACGAATGCGGCGATTGCACCCCTGGATGGCGCGTATCGTTCAAAATCAGAGATACTGCTTTTTAAATTGTCCAGCGCATAACGAGTGACTTTACCCAATCCGGTATCGCGATAGGGCCCTGTCAGCAAATTGGTTGCAAAATCAGATTCATGCGCTTGCGTGTAGACTATATCGCCTTTAGTGGAAATCAGAAAAATATCGTAATATTTCGCTTCCTCAACAAAGCGTTTGAAATTCTCACGATAACTGGCATCCAGGCGGCGATAATCGTCGGAATCCACCCCGCTTTGCTCAAAAATTCTGGAAAATTCCATAATGGCTTCGTGTGTTGTGCTGGAATCACGCACCAGGCTGGAATCAAGAAAGCGTTCCTTCAAATAGCTATCGATCTGTTCGATCTTTTTATCGGCGATCGCAGAAACATTCCGGATGGCTGATTTCTTTATTTCCTTTTCGAAGGTATGCAGCAGGCTATTGCCAATGATCAATATCGGCAATAAAGAAACCAATGTAAACCAGACAGCAAAACGCTGTGTTAGCGAAGTGAATTTCATCAGTTTCTCCCTGCAATGATTGCAACTGAGTTTTTCAGCCTATTTACTCACGGCAGATCCACGTCCGGCGATCCACCCGTTTCGAGATTCGAATCAAATTAACGCATTTCATCCATGATTTAAGCTTATTCCGATTGCGCACAAGTTCTGCATTGTTAAAACCGGACTGACATCTCGATTAATTTTTTTGCCGGTTGTGCCGTAGTTCCAGCCACATTTCTTTATGCAGCACATTAAAGCACAACATTCAGCCTTTTTACCAACCCTTATTCCCCAAAATAGCGACAGTATTGAGGTACCGGATGGGGGAAAAGGGATATTTTTCCTGGAAAAAGTGTTGTTCAAAATAGTTTTATGAGAACATGTTATGAAAAAGGTAATTCTGTCAAATATCTGTGACATTTAGTTATCGGAAACTCTGAGAATCTCCAGTTAATGAAATATCTGTTCATGGAAGTTATATTTTCGCGCATTGCGACCGGTTTGCCGCGGTTTTGCCGGATGCGGCTCTTCATTCCAGGAATTTTCCTGCTGTTTTTCAGCCATGCCGCGCTTGCCGCTGTATTCGGCAAGGTGGTGCAGCCTTTTGCAAGCTATACTTTTACCGCGGATGACAACATATTACGCATACGCGACAAAATGGATCCTTTGCCGTTGTTTGGCACAAATAACCTTTTTGATATGTCGCAACGCTTTACCGGCGGGGTAATACTTGAGAAGGAAATCAGCCGGCAGCGGTTAAGCGCCAATTTGAACTGGGCCCACACCCGGTTCGAGAAATTCGATCAGATGGACAATAATCTGAAGAATTTCAGCGGTAACTGGAACTGGCTTCTAGGCAACAGGCTGGAGGGTAATATGGGAGCAAGCTACGCGCAGTCGCTGGCCATGTTCCTGTTTCAGCCCGGTTTAAAAAACATCCGCACCGAACAGACCGCCTTTATCAATGCGGCCTGGCGTTTGCATCCCAGCTGGCGTTTGCATGGCGAGTACACACGCTATGATCTCAATACCGATAGCCCTAACAACAGACTCCGTTTTCTCAATCGTACCGAGGATCAGTTTGAAAGCGGAATCGACTACCTCGCGTCGGGCAAAAACACGATCGGCGTGTTGTTCCGCTATATCAACGGCAGTTTCTCGGAACCCGTCCCGCTGCTGAGCGGTTCTTTCGCGGACAATGGTTATACCCAGAAAGAAGCCATGAGCAGAGTCAATTGGATAATCTCCGAAAAATCCAGCTTTCAGGTGCGCGGCGGCTGGGTGGAGCGGGAAAATGCCAGCTTTGCAGAGCGCGATTTCAGCGGATTCAACGCCCGGGCAATCTATCAGTGGCAACCAACCGGGAAGACCGGGTTAGCCATTACCGGGTGGCGCGAAACCGCAGCCAGGCAGCATCTCACCGCCAGCTTCAGTCTGAACACCGGTGTGAGCGTTGTGCCATTCTGGAACCTGACTGAAAAGATCAGGCTGGAAAGCGATCTTTCCTATGAAACACGTAATTTCTCCCGCTTCGCAATTTTTACCGATCCGGAACTGGAAATAGGCAGAAACAACACCATGCGCAACGCTACTGTAAGGCTCATCTATAGTCCTTATCGCGGTTTGCAGCTCAGCGCTTCGGCTTATCATTCCGATTTGAAATCCGATTCCCGTCTGGGCGGATTTAACGCAAACGGTGCCAATATCAACTTACACTATACGTACGGAAAACAATGACAGGCAATGATTTACCGATAGTAGCCTTCTTCAAGCATCTGCTCGATCCTTTCATCATCTGGAGCATGCTGATACTGACCACCTGGTTGTATGAGGAAGATTTCACCAGTTACTATTTAGTATTGGCTATTATCACTTTTTTTATTTCTTCCTACATTTACGAACGCATTCTCATTTACCGCAATTGGCGCAAAGGACGGTTGCTTGCCTATATGCGCGACACGGTCATGGGCTGGCTGGTCATCCTTGCGATTCTGGTATTTCTGGGTTACGCCACCAAATTTCACAATCAATTTTCTCAGCAGGTTCTGTTGACCTGGTTTATGGTTACGCCGTTGATGCTGATTATCAGTCATCTCACGGTGCGCAGCATTGTCGCCAATCTGTACAACAAAGGTCATCTGCGTTCGGCGATTGTGATCGGCGCAAACGAAACCAGCCTGGAATTCATCAAGCATATTGCGGAGCTTCCTTTTCTGCTGATCAGCTACCAGGGTTTCTTCGATGAACGCAACAGTTCACGGCTCGCCGGCGATTCCGCATCCCGTCCGGATGAGACGGTTGATTCCGCCATGGCCGCAACCGCAAACAGCCCGGATAATTTTAATTTTGGCGTGCGTCTGGGCGGATTGACCGATGTTGTGCCTTATGTCCAGAAGCATAACATCGAGATGGTTTTCATCAGCCTGCCGATGTCGTCCCAGCCGCGTATCCAGAAACTGATGGATGAGTTGCCGGATACCACGACTTCGATTTATTTCCTGCCGGATATTTATATCTTCGATTTGATGCAGGCGCGCTTCGAGTACATTGGCGATGTGCCGGTCGTTGCCATGAACGAATCCCCCTTTACCGGGATTGATGGCGTGGTTAAAAGTATCAGCGACTTTGTGCTGGCTCTGCTGATCATCATTCTGCTCTCGCCCGTGCTGGCCGGCATTGCACTGGCGGTAAAAATCACTTCGCCCGGCCCGGTTATCTTCAAACAGCGCCGTTACGGCCTGAATGGAGAGGAGATCATGGTGTACAAGTTCCGTTCCATGACCGTCACCGAGGATGGTGAAAATATCGAACAGGCCAAGCAAAACGACCAGCGCTTCACAAAAATCGGCGGCTTTCTGCGCCGCACATCCTTGGATGAGTTACCGCAGTTCTTCAACGTCCTGCAGGGAAGAATGAGTATCGTCGGCCCGCGTCCGCATGCGGTGGCGCATAACGAGCTGTACCGCAAGCTGATCAAGGGCTATATGCTGCGCCACAAGGCCAAGCCCGGCATTACCGGATGGGCCCAGGTCAACGGCTGGCGCGGCGAAACCGAAACGCTGGAAAAAATGAAGGCGCGCATCGAGCATGATCTCTACTACCTCAAGCACTGGTCCATCTGGCTCGACCTCTGGATCATCATCAAAACCATCTGGATCGTCCTGCGCAGAGAAAATGCCTATTAGAAGAAGCTGACTGAAGAAACATTCAGCCAATTATGCGCCGCAACCAGCGGCTGATATCGATCATTTCCTGTCCGCATACGGTATGCGCCATCGGGTATTCATGCCATTCAAGCGGGTAGCCGGCAGTTTGGAGTCCTTCTCTGGATGCAATCGCATGTGTTACAGGTATCACAGGGTCGTAAACACCATGCGCCATGAGTATGGGCGTTGTTGCATTTGCAATGCACGCTTCCCTTGCGAGTGTTTCCGCGACAGGCAGATAGCATGACAATGCAATAATCCCGGCCAATGGATTGCTTTGACGCAAGCCGGTATGTAATGCCATTGCGCCGCCTTGCGAAAATCCCGCGAGCACGATATTTTCAGAGGGGACTCCGCGTTGCATTTCTCTTTCAATCAATGCATCGATCGCTTGTTGCGAATCACGAATACCGGACTCATCTTGTCGATCAGTAAAGTCCGCACGGTAAATGTCGTACCAGGCGCGCATGATATAGCCATTATTAATACTGACAGGACGTTCCGGCGCATGCGGAAAAACAAATCGAATCGATGGTCCAGGCAATAACTCCAATTCATTGATGACCGGGACAAAATCATTTCCGTCGGCGCCCAAGCCATGTAACCACACAATGGTATGCGTAGGATAAGCGCTGGTTTCGATTTCAACAGCGGGCAAAAAAGCAGTTGTTTTACTAATCATATAAAAATACCCGTTCGCATTACATTGACATAAAAAACCAATAAGATAAAATTTCGCAACTCGACAAATCAACTATCAAGGAAGCTATGAGACGCAGGGATTTTATAAAACTAATCGGCACAAGTGTACTGTCTCTTCCTGTTTCGTCCTTGATGGCTACGCAATCACTATCGTCGGATTTCAGTAACTGGACCAGCTATCGCTTAACCTATCAAGTCGACCTTCCGGCGGCAGGTAACTCGGCCCGTTTATGGCTTCCATTACCTGACACCAATGACACTGTTTTTCAATTCACACAAGGTAGCAACTGGAATGGTAATGCTGCAAAAGCTTCATTTGCAACCATTGGCGCCTTCCCGGCATTCAAGGCGGAATGGCAAGGAAAACCGAAGAGCGATCAGCGCCATGTCACAGTCAGCTGTATTGTAAAAACCGCCCATCATTCCTTTGACCTTGCGCACTATTCCGCAAGCAAGAATACCGCATTACCCCCGAGCATCAAGAATTATCTTAACCCCACTCAGCTGAAACCAACCAATGGTATCGTCCGTGAAACCGCACATGCCATTGTCAAGGAAAAACATGCGGCAACACCCCTGGAACAAGCAAGAGCTATTTATGATTGGGTGATCAACAATACACAATATGACGAAGGAACACGCGGACGGGGGCAGGGCGATATCCGCTCCATGATCGAGAAAAATGAGTTGACCGGCAAATGCGTTGACCTTAATTCATTATTTGTCACACTCGCAAGAGCAGCCAATATTCCCGCACGGAACCAATATGGCATTCGCATCAACGATTCAAAACTACATGGTTGTATCGGTCAATATGGCGACATCAGCCAATCCCAGCACTGCCGGGCTGAGTTCTTCCTGGCCGGCCGCGGCTGGATACCGGTTAATCCGGCCGATGTCCTGCAAGTATCAAAACTGGAAGACCTGCCGCTGGATGATCCCAGAATCATGCAATTACGAGAAAAATTCTTTGGCACCTGGGAGATGAATTGGCTGACATTCAATCACGCCGAAGACCTGGCACTGAACCCTGGCAATGTAAGCAAATTGCCTTTCTTCATGTTTCCTCATGCGGAAATTGATGGCAAAACATTGGATAGCCTGGATCCCGAAAATTTCTCATACAAAATATCTTCAGCCGAACTGATTGGAACCGGCGCCAAGTTTTAATCTGTTCAGGAATACGGCAAAAACGGATATTTCGAATGGATAAACATTTCCATTCCAAACTGGATAAGATGTATCGGAGAAAACCGGGCATGCCGCTGGAAATAGCAGAGAGGTAAGATTCCAAAACATGCGCTTCCAAATACTCGGGGGTTTGAACATCGTGGCGCGACTGCTGATTTCATTGCAATTGACTTGATTTCCCGGAGCAGGCAATGCAGGAAACCACATTTCCCAGCTCCGTATTTCACCCCTAATAATTCATCCGCGTCCAATCAAACATTTTTGATCACGCCATCTTCCAGCTCCACCACCCGATCAGCCACATCGAGAATACGATAATCATGGGTTACCAGAAGGATGGTGGTTTGCGCTTCTTTCGCCAATCGTTTCAGGATACTGACCGCTTCATAACCGCTTTGCTTATCAAGCGAAGCAGTCGGTTCGTCCGCCAGAACAATTTTAGGTTGTCCAACCAAAGCGCGCGCAATGGAAACACGCTGGCGCTGCCCGCCGGAAAGTTGATCCGGTTTGTAATCGAGCCGGTCGCCAAGCCCCACGGCCTTCAGCATCTCCGCCGCCCGGCCGAGCCGTTGCCGCTCCGTCATCGAATTGCTCATCTCCAACGTCATGCTGACGTTCTGCAATGCAGTAAGCGATTTAAGCAAATTATGTTGCTGAAAAATATAACCGATTTGTTGCCGGACTTTGATTTTAACCTGCTCGCTACTATTGATTAACTGCTGATCAAGCACGATGACACTCCCGTGAGAAGCCTGGCGCAGCCCGCCGATAATCGTCAAAAATGTCGTTTTGCCCGAACCGGAAGGCCCGGTTATCAGTACGATTTCCCCTTGATGAATTGCAATGCTGACGTTTTTCAGAACAGGCTGCGTCAAGGCGCCGCTACCGAAGCTAAAATTGAGATGATCGACATCAATAGCGGTTGGCATCAGAACATATCCGCCGGATTGGCTGCTTTCAATTTACGAATGGCCAGGAATCCGGCCAATACACACATAAAAAGAATAAACATAAATACAGTAAGCGCTTTGACAAAAGTCATCGGCATCGGCATGAATATTTGTGACTCGGCCAGTTGGTACAAACCCATGGAAAGCGCGCAACCCGGAATAAAACCCAGCACCGCCAGAAAGAAAGCCGATGCAAACACTACGCGAATAAAATAGCCATGCGCATAGCCCATGGCTTTCAATGTTGCGAATTCATTACGCAGACTGGCGATATCTGTAAACAGGATCTGATAAACAATGACCAGGCCAACAACTAATCCCATGACCGTGCCAAAACCAAAAATAAAACCGATCGGTGCCATATTGGCCCAATAATCCATTTCATGTTGCAGCAATTCTTCATAGGTATAAATATTAACGAAATCATTGAGTTGATTTACCAATTCGAGCTGTGTCTGTTTGACCGGAACGCCAGGGTGAAGTTGAATGATACCTAAATCGATATCATTATGATTTCTCTTGGGAAAAATACGCATAAAGTTCAAATCGCTGGTAGCGACATTACCATCGGCGGCAAAGGATACCCCCAACTTAAACGACCCGATGATGGCAACCTTGTAATCATTGATTTCGGTTATATTCCGGCCTGTATCCAGCAATTGGCGAAGCGCTCCGAATTCAGGACGAGAGTATTCGTCAAATAGAACCGTATCCTTGCGTTGCAATTCGATACGTTTGTTTTCTATTTCTTCCACATTGAATATCCCGGAGTCTGGATCGAAGCCGTATACCATCAATGTGCGTTTAACCCGGGTTTCGATATTCTTGAAAGGAGCCAGCCCAAGATACAACGGATACACTTCCGCAACCGCCGGATTACCCAAGGCACGCATCAGCTCATTGCGCTTAAATTGAGCCGGGCGCCACAAGGCTTCACTCTGTTTGTGCATCAGGAATAAATCGCCGTTCAATTTCAGTGCCGCAGAAATCGCACTGGCATACAGTGAATCCTTGAAACCCAATTGCATGAACACCAGCACGCAGGCAAACAGCACGCCGCTAATCGCGGCAACCAGTTTGGTGCGATCAAAAATCAACTGCCGCCAGGCCAGTCGCGCAGGAAAGTAAAACCAGGCGATCATATTCACGGTGCAATGCGCACACTAACCTGCCGGAATATCTGATGCTGCAAATCGGCCACGGCATCCGGCTCCAGCGTCAGGCGGACTTCAATGATACGGTTATCCCGGTCCGCCAAGGGATCGGTATCATTGATATCGTTTTTTCTGACCAGAAACCCCAGTTCTCTGACTTCGGCGCGATAGCTCCGCTTGAAACCAACTGCATCGATACATCCGGACTGACCTGCTTTGACCCGCAACAAATCCGCTTCGTAAACCTCCGCGACCACATCCAGCTCGGTTAAATCCGCCATTTCCAGTAGACCTTTATCTCCGATCCGCTCACCCGGGCGGGTAAGGATTTTCAATATGGTACCGGCAATGGGTGCAACAATCTGCGTATTATCCAGTTCCGCTGCGCTAATCTTATGCTCGGACTGTGCCTGGGCAATTTCCGCCGACAAGCGTTTCAGATTGGTTTGGGATTGCTCGAAGGCCAGCCGTTTGGCATCAGCCAGCGAAATACTGGTTGCAGAGCTGAGTTCCAATGACTGGTAGCGCAAGTGCTCCCGCTTATTGAAAGCGAGCACGGCTTGTTCCACAGCACGCTGCGCTTCCAGCACCTTGATGCGCGCTCCGGCTGCTTCGACTTGCGCCTTTTTCTTAACATGATCAGACAGTATGGCTAATTTCTCACCCGATTTAACCTGATCGGCTTCCTGAAAAAAAAGTTGCTCAACACGCGCGCCTTCAGGACCCGCGTTATGCGAAATCCTGATCACCCGGGAGCGGGGTTCAATCCGTCCTAACGCGCCGACCCCCTGGCTCGCATCAAGTGCGCACTTCCATTCGGCCAGTGCGCTGGGATTCAATAAAATCAAGCTTGTAACAGCAAAAATAAAATAACTGACTTTAAAGTACATGGACCACTTTTTTCTGGTTAATCCACCAAGAATCCAATCATCTCATTTTTAACCCGAATATTTCATAAATTCGCGTGATGATCACGTAGTATTTTGATTAATAATGAATTTTTTAGAAGGAGTGGTGTAGTGACTCATACACCCGGCTGAGCAAAATCTTTCTTATTAATCAAAAGGCAAGTGAGGGCACGTGCCAATTTATGAAATATCCGGGTTAATGCCAGTCCACACCCATTGGCATTGCATGCACTGTTATTTTGTTGAAATCAATTCAGCCGGTTGTTCTGTGATCCCAATCAGGATTAATCATTCAAGAACGCAATCAATTTCTTGACATGCCCGCCCCAGGTCAGGTAAGTTCGCGTCCTCACTATTCAGGTGCCTGCAAATTTCTTCCTTGCAGGTTAAACGGGAAGCCGGTGCGCTCTGATTGGATTCAGGCAATGCCGGCACTGCCCCCGCAACGGTAAATGAGTTAACCATCTGCTTCATGCCACTGTGTACAGCACGGGAAGGCGCAGATCAGGAATTGATTCCGCTCATGAGTCCGGAGACCGGCCTGAAGTGAACATTACTCGGTATTGCGGAGGGCAATATGCGGCATTTCAACCGGTTTTATTTTCAGACCGGCCTGTTTTTGTCCATTTCTCGATCTTCCTTTGCATGCCTTAACTTCCAAAATTGAAATCGCGCGGGTGTGCGCGAAGGGATCGGATTATGCAAGAATGCCGTTTACCGGCAGTCGCCGTGCTGTGGCTTGGCATGGCTGTGAATGCGCCTGTAACAAACGCGGGCCAGCAGGAAAAACCTATCATCATTACGGCAACACGCACCGCACAAACTGCCGATGCCGCACTGGCTTCGGTTACGGTGATTACGCGTAAGGATATCGAACGCCAGCAGGCGAGATCTGTGCAGGATTTGCTGCGCGGCGTGCCTGGAATCAGTATCGCCAATACTGGCGGTATGGGTAAAACCTCGTCGGTATTCATGCGCGGCACCGAATCCGATCATGTGCTGGTGATGATCGACAACATTAAGGTCGGTTCGGCCACAACCGGCACCACGGCGTTTGAAAACATTCCCGTCGACCAGATCGAGCGTATCGAGATCGTGCGCGGCCCGCGCTCCAGCTTATACGGTTCCGAGGCTATCGGCGGCGTCATTCATATTTTCACCCGTAAAGGCGATGGCGCGGGATTCAGGCAAAATTTTAATTTTGGCGGCGGCAGTTTCGGCACGCTGGAAGGTTCGATGGGATTGTCCCGCAATGGCACGCAAGGCTGGTTTAATATCACCGCCAGCGGTATCGGCACGAGAGGATTCAACGCGTGTACCGGCTCCAGCAATGCCGGCTGCTTTGTTGATGAAACGGACCCCGCTCTGCACGACCGTGATGGCTACCGTAATGTGGCCGGCAGCATGCGCGCAGGCTATCGCTTTCAGAACGGATTGGAAGTGGAAAGCAACTTCATGCAATCCGCCGGGAAAACCCAGTTTGACGGCAGCTATGTCGACAAGGCTGTACTGATGCAGCAGGTGGTTGGCGGCACAATCCGTTATGCGCCCACGGATTTGTGGAATTTCAATCTGACCGCGGGCAGCAGCCGGGAAGATACCGATAATTTCCTCGGCACTGCTTTCCGGAGCCGGTTTAATACCACGCGCGACACCGTTTCCGTGCTGAACAGTTTCACTGTGATCAAAGATCAGCTCCTTACCATCGGTATGGATTACCAAAGAGATCATGTCAAAAGCACCGAGGCTTTTACCGTGCTTTCGCGCACAAACTGGGGGGTTTTTGCTCAGCATCAAGCGGCCCTGGCTGCGCATAACCTGCTGTTCTCGATACGTCACGACGATAATCAGCAATTCGGCAGTCACGTGACCGGAGGCGCCGGCTGGAGTTATCCGTTGTCCGATAAATTTCTTTTGGTCGCTAACTTTGGCAGTGCGTTCAAGTCGCCGACATTCAACGAACTGTATTACCCCGGCTTCAGCAATGCCAATCTGCGTCCGGAGGATTCGCGCAGCTTTGAGTTCGGCACACGTGGCCGGACGGATTGGGGAAATTGGTCGTTAAATGCCTATGAAACCCGCATTGATCACCTGATTGCGTATGATGCCAGTATTTTTGCCCCCGCCAATATCGATCAGGCGCGTATCCGTGGTCTTGAAGGTGTGTTCAATACACAGATCAAGGACTGGCAATTGAATACCAATTTGACCTTGCTTGAACCGGTGAATCGCTCATCCGGGCCGGATCGCGGTAATATATTGCCACGCCGGGCCGAGCAATCGTTTCGCATAGACATTGACCGGCAATTCGGCCAATATGCGCTGGGTGCGATGCTGCTGGTTGAAGGCAGGCGCTACGATGATCTGGCCAATACGCGCAAGCTGGATAGTTATGCCAAATTTGATCTGCGCGCCGAATACACTCTCAGCAAACATTGGCGGCTGCAAGGACGCATCGACAACCTGTTCAATGAACGCTATGAAACAGCTGCATTCTACAATCAGGCCGGGCGGAGTTTCTTTGCCATGGTACGTTATCAACCTTAATGAGGAATCAAACATGCTGACTTTATCCTTTCGCAATCAAATTATTATCGTATCGCTGCTGGCGCTGCTGATGATACTCACACGCAGCCACCATTTCGCCTCAATACATAACCTGGCCGATGCTTCCTGGGCGATTTTTTTTCTGGCCGGAATCTATTTACGTTCCACATGGCCATTGCCGGGATTCCTTGCGTTGAGCTGGTGGCTGGATTTCGCAGCGTATACCTGGGGCGGTGTCAGCGATTTCTGCCTGACCCCGGCTTATGTGTTCTTGCTGCCCGCTTATGCCTCGCTATGGCTGGCTGGCCGTTGGTACGCCAAACGCCATCAATTCGCCTGGAGCACCGTGATGCCGCTTTTCGTCAGCATCATGACGGGCTTAATCCTGTGTGAATTATTTTCCAGCGGCGGATTTTATTTCTTTTCCGGCCGCTTTACCGATACAACCTTGAGCGCATTTGGCGGACAACTCATCCAATACTTCCCGCTTTATATCGAAACATTCGTATTTTATGTGAGTATCGCCGTCATGATACATACAGCATTCACATTGATTGTGCAGCAGTTCAATCCACGCAACACAACAGCAGGTTAACAGCATGACCGATCCCGGGCGTTCACAGCGCCACCGCACGCGCATGCAGCGAAAAAAGGAAGTTATCGATGCGGCGATTGCACGCGCGCATCGTGCACAGGGTTTATTACTGATTCTTACCGGCAATGGCAAAGGTAAATCCAGTTCGGCATTTGGCATGATTGCACGGGCGCTGGGGCATGGCATGCGCGCGGGCGTGGCGCAATTCATCAAAGGCCGCTCGGATACCGGTGAAGAAGCTTTCTTCCGCAAGCAGGAAAATGTCATCTGGCATGTTCTCGGTGAAGGCTTCACCTGGGATACCCAGAATCTGGAGCGCGACACGGAAACGGCGCAACGCGGCTGGGTAATCGTGCAGGAAATGCTGCGCAACCCTTCGCTCGATCTGATTGTCCTCGACGAACTGACTTATCCGCTCAAGTTTGGCTGGCTGGATTTAACCGTGGTACTGAGCGATCTGAAAAACCGCCCGCCCATGCAGCATGTCGTGATTACCGGCCGCGGCGCGCCCGAAGCGCTTTGTGAAGCCGCGGATACCGTCACTGAAATGACCGACATCAAGCATGCTTTCCGCGCCGGTATCCAGGCGCAGAAAGGCATCGATCTGTAGCGCCATGAGCCATCGCCACCGCTACAGTGATGCCGAGCGTGACGCCGTCTATCGTGTCATCGCGGAACGCCGCGACATGCGCCATTTCCTTCCCGGCCCGGTGGATCCCATCGTGTTGAAACGTTTGCTCGCCGCTGCGCATCAAGCCCCCAGCGTCGGCTTGATGCAACCGTGGCGGTTTATCCGTATCACCGATCCTGCGTTACGCGACACCATCGCGACCATGGTGGAAGAAGAACGGCACCGCACGGCCGATGCGCTGGCCGGACGGAGCGATGAATTCATGCGTCTGAAAGTCGCCGGCATCCTGGAATGCGGCGAACTTCTTGTAGCGGCATTAAGCGATCAGCGTGAGCAGCACATCTTTGGCCGGCGTACACTGCCCGAAATGGATCTAGCCTCGGTCGCCTGTGCCATTCAGAATCTCTGGCTGGCCGCACGCACTGAAGGATTGGGCATGGGCTGGGTTTCATTGTTTGATCCCGCGCAACTGGCTGAATTGCTGAGCATGCCTGCTGGCAGTAAGCCCGTGGCTATTTTGTGTCTGGGCCATGTCGAAGCCTTTTATCCTGCGCCGATGCTAAAACTGCAAGGCTGGGCGGAAGAACGCCCGCTGCAGGAATTACTCTTTCACAATCACTGGAATAACACAGCAATCTCTCCGGAATGAGTATTACCCTGACTGTTTTTTCAGCACTGCTGTTGGATGCATATCTAGGTGAACCGCGCCGCTTTCATCCATTGGCCGGTTTTGGCAAACTGGCTGACTGCATTGAACGGCATATTTATGCCGATTCCCGCATACATGGCTGCGTAGCGCTGCTGCTAGCGGCTGTCCCGTTCACTGTGCTCGCCGCGTGCGTACATTTTCTATCCTGGCATTTCGTGCTGGATGCACTATTGCTTTATCTCGCGCTTGGCTGGAACAGTCTGGGCATTCATGCACAGAGAGTAAAACATGCACTGCTTGCGAATAACCTGGAAGCAGCGCGCCAGCAAGTCGGTTTGATTGTCAGCCGTGATACGGGTCAACTGGATCATGCCGGCATCACGCGAGGGACGATTGAAACTGTGCTGGAAAATGGCAATGATGCGATTTTTGGCGCTATCTTCTGGTTTGCCGTGGCCGGTGCGCCGGGTGCCGTCGCTTACCGGCTCGTCAATACATTGGATGCCATGTGGGGTTACCGTAATGATCGATACAATCATTTTGGCTGGGCTGCCGCATGCCTGGATGATGTGCTGAATTTCATCCCGGCACGGCTCACTGCACTCAGTTATACCCTGTGCGGTAACGCGCGCAATGCTTTTGTTTGCTGGCAAACGCAAGGAATCCTGTGGAAGAGCCCCAATGCCGGCCCCGTCATGGCCGCAGGCGCGGGCAGCCTGGGTCTCTTACTCGGCGGCCCCGCCTGCTATCACGGCAAGCTGGAGTCACGTCCTTTGCTGGGAGCCGGACGTATCCCGGATATCCAGGACATCGATCATGCGCTGCGGCTCATACGCCGCTCATTGGTACTGTGGTTGATCGTTATTTGCGCAGGAGAAGGAATCGTTGAATACATCCATTCCTTTTGAGCAAACCGGTTTATTGCCGCATGGCGGCCGCTTGCAAGCAGCGGCGGCACACTTTGCCATTCCCTTGGCACAGTGGCTGGATCTTTCTACCGGCATCAACCCCAAAGGCTGGCCGGCCAAAGAATTGCCCGCTTCCACCTGGATACGTTTACCGGAAGATGACGATGACCTGGAAACAGCCGCTTGCCGGTATTATGCCGCGCCTCACTTGCTGCCGGTGGCAGGCTCCCAGGCTGCGATTCAAGCATTGCCCCGGTTACGTACCGTATCGCGCGTCAGTGTGCTGCATCCCGGTTATGCCGAGCACGCCCATGCCTGGCAACGTAGCCACCATATCGTATCGGCCGTAACGCCCGCTCAAATCGATCAGATGCTGCCCAATACCGATGTGCTGATTCTGATTCATCCGAATAATCCGACAGGTGCTGTTTTTCCTATCACACAGTTACTCGATTGGCATGCGCAACTGGCAAAACGGGGTGGCTGGCTTATTGCGGATGAAGCTTTTATGGATGTCACGCCTGAATGCAGCCTGGTTCCTTATGCAACATCTGCCGGACTGATTGTGTTGCGTTCTTTGGGAAAATTCTTTGGTTTGGCAGGCGCGCGCGTGGGTTTTGTCTGCGCCCAACCTGAACTTCTAAAACAGCTTCATTATTTACTGGGACCCTGGACTGTCAGTACTCCGGCGCGCTGGGTGGCTGCTCAAGCTTTGCAGGACATTCCATGGCAGGAAGAAACCCGCCGCTATCTTCTACAGGCCAGCGATCGCCTGAGAACCATGCTGGCACACCGTCAACTGCCGCCATCGGGTGGTTGCGCATTTTTCCAATGGGTCATATCACGCCACGCCGTTGACATCTACAACGTACTGGCCTCACAGGGTATTCTGGTACGCTATCTGGACAACCCATCCAGTCTGCGCTTTGGCCTGCCGGCGCATGAACCGGATTGGCAGCGCCTGGATCATGCATTGACACACATTCAGCGTAAATTCTCCCGCCTGGCGGAACACGCGCCATGAACACGCAGACGCTGATGGTTCAAGGCACCACTTCGGATGCAGGCAAAAGCATGCTGGTGACGGCGTTATGCCGCTGGCTGGCACGCCAGGGCGTGCAGGTAGCTCCGTTCAAACCGCAAAATATGGCACTCAACAGCGCCGTCACGGCCGATGGCGGAGAAATCGGCCGTGCGCAGGCAGTGCAAGCATTCGCTGCCGGATTGGCTCCGCATACCGATATGAATCCGGTATTGCTGAAACCCAACACGGATAAAAACGCGCAAATCATCATTCACGGCCATGCCATCGCCAACATGGACGCGTGCGGTTTCCATGACTACAAATCCATTGCACTGAAGGCGGTGCTTGAATCCCATGCGCGGCTCGCCGGGAAATACGACAAGATTATTGTGGAAGGCGCCGGTTCACCCGCAGAAATCAATTTGCGCGCCAATGATATTGCCAATATGGGTTTTGCCGAAGCCGTCGACTGTCCGGTCATTCTCATTGCCGATATCGATCGCGGCGGCGTTTTTGCCCATCTGGCGGGTACGCTGGCGTTGTTAAGCGAGAGCGAACAAGCGCGTATCCAGGGTTTTATCATCAACCGCTTCCGCGGCGATATCACGCTCCTCCAATCCGGATTGGACTGGCTGGAACAATATACCGGCAAGCCGGTATTGGGTGTATTGCCTTACCTGCAAGGTCTGCATTTGGAAGCGGAAGATGCCTTACCCCATGCCGATGATTGTACGGTATCACCGCAGCAGGAACACTTCCGGATTATTGTGCCTGCACTTCCGCGCATCAGTAATCACACCGATTTCGACCCGTTGCGCCTGCATCCGCAAGTGCATTTGCAATTTATCGGTCCCGGCGCAACCATTCCACCTGCGGATCTGATCATCCTACCGGGCTCAAAAAGCGTTCGGGCTGATCTGAACTGGCTACGCCAGCAAGGTTGGGAGCCGGTGATCCGCCGGCATTTACGTTATGGCGGAAAACTGATAGGCATTTGCGACGGCTTCCAAATGCTGGGAAAATATATTCATGATCCCGATGGCTTGGAGGGCGATGCCGGTAGCGCGCAAGGATTTGCTTTCTTCGATATGGAAACCACGCTGGCACCGGATAAGACGCTGCGTAACGTACAGGGAACGCTGGCATTCAATGATGCAGCCGTAACCGGTTATGAAATCCATGCCGGCATCACCACTTATCATGCGCACTATCAGCCGGCCGTTCATCTGGTACAGAGTGATGATGGCGCAATCAGCGGCGATGGTCTGATACTGGGAACCTATCTACATGGTATCTTTGCCTCCGCGACTGCCTGCAACAGACTACTCGCCTGGGCCGGGTTGGATGAGCAAAATAGCGCACCGGATTATCACGCGGTATGCGATGCTGAGATTAATCGCCTAGCGGACTGTGTTGATCAATATCTGGATACCGCGCATTTGTACCAGTTACTTAACTTGAATACACGTTTATCATGACATACGCTAAAACATTGATTCTCGGTGGTGTGCGCTCGGGCAAAAGCCGCCTGGCGGAACGCCTGGCCACGGAAAGCCGGTTGCCGGTTACTTATATTGCCACGGCAACCCCTGAGGACGAGGAAATGCGCGCACGAATCGCCGCACATCGGGTGCGGCGCCCTGATCACTGGCGGGTCATTGAAGAACCTTTGCAACTGGCCTCCGTATTGACCCAACAAGCCAATGGAGAGCGTTGCCTGCTGGTCGATTGCCTGACGCTCTGGCTGACCAACCTGTTGATTCACCCGGACACATCACGATTCGCTACTGAGCGCACGGCATTCCTCAATGCGCTACCCTGTATCACAGGAAAACTTATTCTGGTCAGCAATGAAACCAATATGGGAATCACCCCAATGGGTGAGCTGAGCCGCCGTTATTGTGATGAAGCCGGTCAATTGCACCAGGCAATCGCGCACCACTGCGAACAGGTGGCTTTAACTGTTGCCGGCTTACCGTTGATGCTCAAAGGAGAACGTGTGTGACCGGACAAGCTGCCCTCAACTGGCTGAATACACCCTTGGCCACTCCTAATCCGGAAATGGCCCGGTTAGCACAACTACGCCAGGGGCAACTGACCAAACCGCCCGGTTCTCTCGGCCGCCTCGAGGAAATTGCCATCCGGCTGGCCGCGCTGCAAAACACCGCAGAACCAAGCATTGAGCAAGTACACATCACCATTTTTGCCGGCGATCACGGTATAGCTGCGGAAGGTGTCTCAGCATTTCCGCAGTCGGTCACCGGTGAGATGATCCGCAACTTCGCGCGCGGCGGCGGTGCCATCAATGTGCTCGCACGCGCCTTGGATGCTTCATTGGAAATTATCAATCTGGGAACAGTTCACGATACACGGTCACTGGCAACTGTCACGCATTACCACCTGGGGCCGGGTACCGCCAATTTTACCCGTGAACCTGCAATGACCGGCGATCAACTGAATCGGGCATTGCATGCCGGTTTTGAAGCCATTGAACGCGCCCGGCAAAATCACATGCAATTATTTATCGGGGGCGAGATGGGCATTGGCAACACCACCAGCGCCTCCGCTCTAGCTTGCGTTTTACTGAATGCGCAACCCGCGCTGCTGGCAGGTGCCGGTACCGGTCTTAGTAGTGCTGGCATTGCACATAAAACCGATGTCATTTCACAAGCATTATCTCTGCATAGCCCGCACATTGATTCTCCTTTAGATGCACTGCGCCGTGTCGGCGGATTTGAAATCGCTGCATTGACAGGCGCTTATATTCATGGCACTCAAGTGGGAGTACCGATGCTGATTGATGGATTTATCAGTACGGTTGCCGCATTAACTGCCGAGCGCATTCTTCCCGGGTGCAAGAATTGGTTTTTTTATTCCCACAAGTCTTCGGAATCCGGCCACAGTGTGGTGCTCGACGCACTGGATGCAAAACCGCTGATTGCTCTGGAGATGCGTTTGGGAGAAGGCAGTGGCGCAGCCGTTGCACTCAATTTGTTACGCCTGGCCTGTCATTTGCATAATGAAATGGCAACCTTTTCCGAAGCGCAGGTTTCGCAGCAAAATTAATCTCCATTACAGCATGACGACTTTTATTGATTTGCTCAGGCATGGTGAGACCGAGAATAACCAGCGCTATTGCGGTAGTACGGATTATCCGCTGACACAACCCGGCTGGGCACAGATGTGGCATACCGTTGAGGAGAACCCATCCCAGTGGCAGCAGATCATCACTTCCCCTTTAGCACGCTGCGCAGATTTTGCACACGTATTGGGACAGCGTTACTTGATTCCCGTGACACAAGATGCACGTCTCCGGGAGATTCATTTTGGCGAGTGGGAGGATCGATCGGCAGCTGAATTGATGCAAACCGATGCCGATGCTTTATCCCGTTTCTGGCGCAACCCGCTGAACCATCCACCGCCGCACGGTGAATATTTGCTTGATTTCGAGGCGCGTGTTTTGTCAGCCTGGCATGACATCCAGCAACAATTTTCTGGAAAAAAAATATTACTGATTACACATAGCGGTGTAATTCGAGTCATTATGTGCCATATTCAGCAGCACCCGCTCGAGCGTTTGCTCGAACTTGAAGTCAACCATGCCGGCATCAAGCATGTTTCCATAGAACGATCAGTATCTGCTCAAGCAATACTGATTTCCAATCAGCAGGCATGATCAAACCATTTCTCATAGCCGTGCAATTCCTGACCCGGTTGCCCGTGCCATGGACACAGCGGCCCACGGAAAAAGACCTTGGATATTCCTTATTGTTCTACCCGCTCACGGGCTTAATTATCGGATCCATATTGATCGGATTGGGCTGGCTGTTAAACAGCTCGCCTCCGTTAATAGCCGCCGCTCTACTGATTACTGCCTGGATATTACTGACTGGCGGGTTACACTTGGATGGGCTGGCGGATAGTTCTGATGCCTGGATCGGCGGAATGGACGATCGCGCCAGAACGCTGTCGATCATGAAAGATCCGAATTGCGGCCCGGCCGGAGTAACGGCCATCGTATTGATTATATTGCTAAAACTTGCAGCGCTTTACACTCTGATGATTACCCATGAATGGACCACGCTGCTATTGGCCATTATCCTCGCCAGGACGTTATTACCCCTGCTGTTTCTAACCACACCGTATGTCAGAAGTGATGGATTGGGCTCAGCATTGGCAGCCCATCAGCCGCGCCACTGGAGTCTCTTCAGCATTGTAATCACATTCGCGTTGATATTTCTGCTTACCGATAACCGCTATTGGGGGTCAGTGCTAACCGCGATCATTATATTCCTGTTTCTACGCAGTCTCATGCTGCATCGCATCGGTGGAACTACCGGCGATACCGCCGGCGCATTGGTGGAAATTACTGAAACAACGGTACTATTGACTTGGGTAATTGCCTTAAACAGATAGCATAGCGTTACCGGATCGCAGTGCAATGCAATAGAAACTATCGAATAAAATCTTCTGGAAATGATATTTTCATTTGCTCACGATTCAGCAAGCTTAGTTGCTCACTCAGCTTGTCAATATCGGACCAGCCTGATTGATCTATTGCCGGAATCCAGCGCGCACGCA
>CAZDYN010000003.1:0-24049 GCA_964509635.1 uncultured Nitrosomonas sp.
AATCAGCATTGAGATCGGGGTTGCTGAGAAAACTGCGATAAGTCCAGGTGCCCAAAAGTATGGAAGGCACACTTCCTGCCGTATCAATCATGACGTGAACCCCTTTTTATCCTGCCACCCAGCCGCAGCTGGCCGGGTTTCAATTGCGGCCCCAATGCCGCGTCGTTGCGTTCTATCTGGTAATAACCCGGGTTACCGGAATTTTCCTGAAATTTAATGAATCCCAGCTCAACCCAGTCTGTCACCATCTGCACACTGCCGGCATTATTATCAGGAATACCGGAAGTCCAGTAGAACTGCCCGCCCGTTGCTTTCTGGATCACCATCGGGCGGTGCGCCGGCCACCAGGGAATGTTGTAGGCCGTTTTAACGGCTACCGGATCGCCCGTGCTTTCCGGGTAAATGTTATTCCACATTTCATACGTGACATTGATATTCTGGCCGGTGCATTCATGAAAATCCGCCTGCCAGGGCAATCCCATATATTTGGTCAGATCGCCCGGCTCCAGTCCCTGCCTGAAATCCTCTGCCGGACTGCCATCCTGCATGGCGACAGCAGCCGGGATACTGAGACTGCCCGCCTCATATGAAGCCTGATGGATACGGTAAGCACTGTCATAGATCGCCGGATTCAGCATGATCCAGCCGACCTCGGCGCCCGGACAGAAAGCCCCGCCCAACACATTGGACAACACACCGCGATCGATCGCGGCGCCTGTTTTGGGCGGCTCGGCCCAGGGTGTTTCACACTGACTATCCCCTTCGTTCCACTCATCGCATTCATTAATAAATTTTCCCTCCATCCACTGTTTGAGAAAAAATAACTGCGTGTCCGTCATGCGTAAAAACTTGTCAGGCGATGTATTATCGAGCGGATTATTACCATTCAGCATCGGCATCAAACGCGGCTTGGCCGCCGAATTGTGAAAGCGTCCACCCAGAATCTCACTCAAATCATGCGGTGCGGTATAGAGGTTTTCCTGCCCCGGCTTGCGCATAATCGCGTAGATGAACTGACGATTCTGCTGATAGGGATCTTCATTGTTCTTAGGCGGCCGAGATAAGGCTTTTTTATCCAGATTGCCCCCTGTGCCGGTGTTATGAGGCACACCGCCGCCAAAAGGATCGAAATCAAGGGTGAATTGATACACATCCGGCCGTTTTAATATCGGCCAGATATCCCGGAAAAAGCTCGGGTAGTAAGCGGGGTTATAGCGCGCATTGCTGCGCCACAGCGCCCACTGTTCAGGCGTTTGCGGCTGGTTGCTTTTTTTGTCGAATGGCTGGACACCATAGACAACGGGGTCATAAGCAAAGTGACGCACGGAGAGATCATAGATGGCCTCATCCATGGTTATCATATCCTCAATTTCCGGCGCATAACGGGGATAACCCACCAGCAGCCAGGCGGGAACATCCACCTCGTAAGAAGCGTTGCGCGTCTCCTTCACCGGCTTGCCGCTGGCATCGGTATAACGGCTGATATAACTGTACAGGATCCGGGCGCGCACCGGGCCATCCGAGACATCATCGTACCAGCCATCGTTATTAGCGTAATGGCTGATCACCGGAACCGTCCCGCCATCCGCGCCTTTATAGCCGGAACGGCCGTACCCGCCCAGCACAATCAGGCGCCGGTGTTTATCCTTATCCTCATTGACCATGGCTTCGCCCAGCGTGGTGATGTTGCAGGGCTGAATATCATCCGGAGGAAAAGTTTGCGGATAGGCGGTGCCTGCGTCTTTGGCAAATGCGGTCTTGGCTGCTTTACCGGAGATTGTTCTCGGACCCGGATCGATAATCAGCTGGCGGCGGCGATCAGGAGCCGTCACTTCGGGATTGCGCAGCGGAAAGCGCGGTTTGTACCCGTGCATGCCATCATTCTGACTAAACGCATACCAGGAGGATTTTTTATTGGCCAGATGCACTGTCCACTCGATATCGGTCACTGTTCCTTCGACTATTTGCGGACCGGTGGTCGAAGTATCCAACGGGAACTGAAACTTATCGCCGATTTTAAGTTCAATCTGGCTATCGCTTTGTCCTTCATCATAGACAAAGATGCGGAAGCGGGCCGCCTGACGCTTGATACGCCCCAGATTTCCTGCCTCTTTGAACGTAGAAACCCGTTGCGGTTGACCATTCTTATCCAATATTTCCCGCCCCTGGTCATCGCATTCGATGGGCAGCGCGCCAGGCTGTTCGGGCGCTAAATAGAACTCATCGCTATTGCCAATACGTGCGCAGCCGATGGCAGGGTGAATTTTGAACGTCTTCATGTGTGTTCTCCAGTTTTAATCCATGAAATTAAGAGAAACGCCGTCGATAAACACAGCATTGTCGATCGGCTTGCCATCAAGTCCCATCACGACCAGATGGACACTGATATCGGTCTCTCCCTTATTCAACATTCGTTGCACCGCATCCGTCGCATCAATACGAAAATTGCGTGGTTCATGATGATGTAACGGGCGCTGGTCAAAGACGCGCGTTTTAGGCAAGGGCTTGTCACAGTGTCCCGGCCCGCCATAACAGGAACCATTAAAGGTTGTGACCTGACCCACGTAACAGGGATTATTCTCAATGTCCGTACTGACTGTCGCCCCCGGTGCATTGAGAAAAACCCGGATCACCGCATTAAAAATATTGGAAACATGCATCCGGTGCAGACGCACCTCCGCTTTACGGTGCGTATCCAACACCTGCGGTTTAACCCCGGCTTTTTCAGAGTTAAACCGCACCAGTCCCTGCTGGCCATTCGTCGGATAATAATAGGTGTCACGCATATACTCATACCCCAGCTTGCGGGTACTGAGCGCATCGCGCACGGCCATCGACCAGGGTGGCAGAATACCATCCATATCTTCCGGATTGACGCCGGGGTTATGCTCCTGCCAAACCGCCCACACCCGGTCTACATTCGAGTGATGCGTCCAAAAGACAGGATCAAATGCGGTAACCCGGTTATCGGTCATATAACCAAACTGCGGGTTGTATTGATTCTGCGGATCCGGAGCCGTCACGCCAATCGCCTTAGCGGCTGAAATATACTCGGGATTCTGCCCGCCGGAGAAGTTATGCATGCCGTTATGTATCTCTTCCAGAACACCAAAATGATGATCGTACTCGGGCCCGCCGCCGAATTGCGCCCAGCTCCTGGCCGCCAGAATAAGATCGAGATTTTCCTGGGTGGGATAATGTGCCGGAGAACTCTGCGGCCCCGGCCAGCGATTAGGAAACCACAGCGGATTAGCCCGCCGCAATTCAGCATAGATGGCGTTGATCCTGTCGGACCAAACCACCTCACCCTCTCTGAGCTGCAGCGTATAGTCAATCCTGGCCGCCTTGAGAAAACGCAATCCGGAATTATAAATCGTGCCCGCTTTCTGTAACTGCGCCAAACCGGCCAATTCTGTCTCGTCAAACAAGGCGCTATCCTTCAGAGCCGTCAGGCCGGCACTGTCCAGAAAGCATCCATAGGCTTCCGGCAACACGCCGGTATCCGGTATCTTGGTATTATAAGTATTGCGATTGGCAGCGGAATAATCGGTCCAGGACCAATAAGGCAAGGTGATACGGGAATCATAATCCTGCAGGGTTTGCTCGAAGAAATAGAGATAAAGGCGGTGCCAGGGTAAAAACTGCTCCCAGCCATGCTGGCATGAATTCGTATGAATGCGCGCCCAGTAGTTAAAACTGCGTTCGTCAAGAATATGCGGATCGTAGGTATACATGCAGGCCAACGCTTCGCGCAGCGCGGCCAATTCGTCTTCGTTCAAGGTGCTGACTTCTTTTCTGACCTTGAGCCCATTGACACTGTCCCGATCCTCGCTGCAATGTTTTTTTGAAACGGTGTGCAGGGCATCGCCCATGGCCAGCGCCAGCGGTGTCGCCCCTGCACCGGGCGCAGCCGGCTGCGCTGATGATGTTTCTTTGCTTGCAACGGCATTGCTCGCGAGATCAGTTTCAGGGCAACCATCATCAATCCAGGCAGCGATAAAGGTGATATCAGACGGACTCACTTCATGCCGGGCATGCCACAAAAGTGGCGGAAACTGCGACCCATCGAATGGAAATTGTTTACGCAAACCCATTATCAGGGCGGATTGATCACTGCGTTTTTGCGCCGCATTATTTGCTTTATCATCGGGATCAACGATTCCGCTCGCAGTAATTTTTGCCGGATTTCTGCCGCCCGTCGGCCAGCATTCTCCAGTTTGCGCATTGCTGCCGCTCGCCAGCAGCGCTTGCGTCAAGCTCTGCTCATCGGCGGTCAGAGAATTATCCGCCGGAACGCTGGACTTCCCGCCGCAACAGCTCTTCCTGACAACGGGCTTACCATCCCCCGTTTGCTCACCCGCTTCAGGAGCAATCAAGCGCTGGCCATATAGTTCCGCTGTTTTAAAACTTTCCAGGTCCCGCCAGAAAGCACCTAATCCCTGATAATCAGGAATACTATGCCCCTGCGCTTCATCCAGAATCTGTTGCACCCGCTGATAGCGGGTCATGCTGTTGCCTTTACCCATGCTATTTCCTTTCGTTTGTGTCTGTGAATTATTGGAGCTCGCGTCCTTAATAATATCGGATTGATTCGCGCCCAATCATTGGCATGTGTTTTTAATGCTTACCAATGATTGGATTAAAACCGGACCAACATCGCTAGTGAGCATGCGCAGCGGGGGTATTCACAACCTCTTCGACTTCCATCATACCCAGATCCTCATGATCCAGAATGTGGCAATGCATGACAAATTTACCGATATAGTCCTGGTATTGTGTATACACATTGGTAACAGCCGGCCCCTGCACCAGCAGCGTGTCTTTCCACACCAACTGGTCGGAGCCATCCGGTCCTTTGCGCACCCACTGGAATGGGTTGACATGGATATGAAAAACATGCGGCAGGGGCGGGATGGGATTGGGCACCCCCGCCGGATCACCCGCTGTCGTCAATGACCACATATCAACTGCGTTGAGATCCAGTTGACGCACATGACCCGGATTGAAGGCGCGGTAATTAACCTGGAAGTAGTTCTTTTTGCCTTGCATGTCACTGCCGAGTTTGAAAACGACCTCCTGCACACCGACAGCTTTCTTGCGCAGATCCGTGTTGCCGAAAGGAGCCAGCGGGGCCATCTCGGCGCTGTCAGGCAAAGCCATTTCATCAATCTCATCAATCACTATCAGAGTGGCCAGTAAATTCTCGGGCTCATCGGCTTGCCGCAAGGATTTATGGCTCGGGGTAGACTGATCAATAATTTGATATTCTCCCGGTTTCATGCTCGCCTTGATCAGGACATCGCTCCGGTAACCGGGCTGCAAATCGATTGGCGTTCCGGCTTTCCATGTGTCCACGCGTCCCAGATAATTGCCATCCAAAGCGATTTCATGCAGATCATGCCCTTCAACCGAGAAGGCTATGGATTCACGGAAAGCGGTATCGATCAAACGCCAGCGCTGCACTTCACCACGCTTCATGGTGATAACGGGAGCGAATTGTCCATTGATGGTGATACGGCGGCGCGAGCACGGCCAGGTGTCCTTATTGCCGGCAGCATTACAATCCTTAGGTGTAGGCCTGGATGGTCCGGGGAAAAGGCTGGTGATGTTGTTAAGCTCGCCTTTCTGATCATACAGAATGGTTTGCAACACAAATATCTTCTCATTGGCATTGGCGGCAAGCAGCGCCTTGGGGGCCGTCTCCGGATCATCTTCAATGATAAGGGCCCCCGCCATGCCGCTGCCAACCTGGATTGCTGTCGATCCGTGCGCGTGGGCATGATACCAATAAGAACCAATGGGATGAGTCTGCGGCAGCTTTACTTCGTATAGGAGTTCGTTTTGCGGGGGAATATCGAGCAATACATTGTCACTGTTACCGGCAGGCGAGACGTGCAATCCGTGATAGTGCATATTGGTGGTATTGAAAGACGCGGGAACGGTATCGAGATAGGCATTCTTGTTCTCCTGATCGAATTGCGCCTGAATGACATTAGGCGATTCTTTCGGAAGCTTGTTTCTAAGCATCAGATTGATTACATCCCCTTGCTTGACTCGCAATGTCGGACCAACCAGTTGGCCATTGTAAGTGCGTAGCTTGACCGGACATCCCGCCATGCTGGTGGTTTTGGGGTCGGTAAACTGCACGTTGAAAGTGGTATCGAGCCGGCCGTTTTGTGCGCTTACGCCGGGAGGGTTCTGAAAAGGCTGTCCGCCGTATTTGTTGATATCGATAGGCTTGTAGGCGCAATCCGGATTAACAGCTCCGGCCCGCGCCAATGAGCTGCCGAGAATCATCACACTTGCCGCCAGCATACTGCATATATTCCTTGTCCGTTGATTGCGCATAGCTTTCCCTTTGTTAAAATAATTTAATTTCGATATAAACTGAAATACAACATGCTGTATGACAGACAGATTGTTCATTGCACCCGTTTACAGGCACTGCAACAGGTTCAAGGCAGCCGCCACGCAAAAACAGGCCGGAAAGCGCAGTTTATGGAGGATAAATGAGCATCTTGAAGTTTTTTAATACCGCAGCGGCAACACAGATGGCTTCTTAACAGGCCGTTGAAAAACGTTTTCGAGGCAGCCGATACAAGGCAAAAACAGGCGAAAAAGCGCAGTTTATGCGTAATAAATGAGCATTTTGAGCCTGTTTTAACACCGTAGCGGCAACGCAGATAGTTTTTCAAGGGCCTGTTAACGGCCTGACAGAGACAGCCATGCCGAACATACAATACATCTCTCATGATTATCCAGCGATTTACTAATCGTACCTGTGGCTTTTGTCACAATCCGGAACCGATATTCAATGCAATATCCGTTGGCGCACTATCTTGTGCAGGCTATCATAGCAGGCGCGGCCGCTGTTACCGGCTCATATCGCTTCCAGGGGGCTAAAACCATGTCATGGCGCTTAAAAGACTGGCAAAAAAACCGTGTTCTTCAGCACGAAGGCATTCCCGATTCCATCTGGCAGACGCTAATCGATATGCGCTGCCTGCGGGGACTCAATCCGGCGGAACTCTTACGTTTACGTGATTGCGCCACACTGTTTCTGCATGACAAGCAAATTTACGGCGCGCATGAATTGGAAATCAGCGATGAAATGCGTGTCACGATTGCGCTTCAGGCCTGCATTTTGATTCTCAATCTTGATCTGGACTACTACCGGAACTGGAGCCAGATTATCGTGTATCCCGGTGAATTTATGCTGGACTATGATTACGCGGATGAATTTGGCATCGTGCATCACGTGCATCACGCGGCGTCAGGCGAGGCATGGTCTGACGGGCCGGTGATTCTTTCCTGGCAGGATGCGTCCGGTACGGCATCGCACCCCGGCCATAACGTGGTCATCCATGAATTCGCCCATAAGATCGACATGCTTTATGAAGGCCCCAACGGTTGCCCGGAATTGCATGCCAATATGAGCGCCTATACCTGGCATGCGGTTTTCACCGAAGCCTATGCCGGATTCTGCCATCAGGTCGACCGGTACCAGGAAACGGTCATTGATCCGTATGCGGCGGAAAGCCCGGCGGAGTTTTTCGCGGTACTGAGCGAAGCGTTTTTTGAACTCCCGCTCGTCACCCGTCAACACTTTCCTTCCGTTTATGAACAACTGGCGCTGTTCTACCGCCAGGACCCGGCGCAGCGCTGGCAGCCGCTCAGGCCGGCACCCCAGGAGTGATATGAAAACGATTATCCCGATACTCACCGTTGCCGTGATGGCGCTGGCCGCTTACCTCAGCCTGTGGCCGGTGCCGATTCAGCCGGTCAGTTGGAATGCGCCCGCCGCGCCGGGGTATGCCGGCCCGCATGCTCAGAATAACCGGCTGGCCGGTCTTCAATTCATCGATCTGGGCATGGAGACCGGGCCGGAGCACGTCGCCTTCGCCCGTGACGGCAAACTCTACGCCGCGATGGCCAGCGGCAACATCATCCGCATGAATCCGGACGGCACGGCGCGGGAAGTGTTCGTCAACACCGGCGGGCGCGTGCTGGGTTTCGACTTCGATGCCGCCGACAACCTGATCGCCGCCGATGCGATGCGAGGCGTATTGACGATTGCGCCTGATCGCACCATCAGGGTGCTGGCCGGCCTCGCGAGCGATGATCCGGTTCATTATGCCAACAGCGTCGTGGTGGCAGGCAATGGCAGGATTTATATCACCGACTCCTCCAGCCGCTTTGCCCCGTCAGTCTGGGGCGGCACTTTTGAAGCGAGCATGCTGGACATTGTAGAGCAGTCATCCACCGGACGCGTGCTCGAGTTCGATCCGGCGCAGGGCAAGCTGCGCACTGTCGCCAAAGGCCTGAGTTTTGCCAACGGCATCGCGCTTTCACAGGACGAGCAAACACTGTTTGTCAACGAAACCGGCCGGTACCGGGTGTGGAAAATCGACGTATCCGCCGCTGATCTCGATGTCACCGATAGCTCTCCGCAAGCCCGCGTGTTATTCGATAACCTGCCCGGCTACCCCGATAACCTGATGCGCGGCCTTGACGGCAAGATCTGGCTCGGTTTCGCCAAGCCGCGTAATTCGATCATCGATGCCATGAGCGATAAGCCTTTCCTGCGCCGGATGGTACTGCGCTTTCCGCGCGCATGGTGGCCCATGCCTGAAACCTACGGCCACGTCATGGCATTCACCGAAAACGGGGAAATCGCCGCCGACCTGCAAGACCCCGCAGGCGCCTACCCTGAAACCACCGCCGTCACGGAAACCCGCGAGCGGCTCTATATCCAGAGCCTGCATGCAAAAAGTTTGGGCTGGCTGGCGCGTTGAAGAAGCGCTGAACAGTGCTGAAAATTAATGCGGAAGAAAAACAATGACTAGAGCCAGAAAGCCGTGATAACCGGATCGAGGCTTGCTGCATAGTCCGGCGGCAATGCGGTTTGTCCAGCCTCAGGCGGTGCAAAACCGGCCATCGCGGCCACCAGATTCTCAACCTGGCTGTCTTGCAGCGTCAAACCATCAGCGGTTTTAAACTGCTCAGTATGATAAGCCGAACCCAGATACCAATCCTTGATGATCAGTTTGTCGGCAGTACCGATGACACTCACTTCCAGGTTATTGCCGGCACGCTGGAACCAGAGCTGATCCGCGCCGATACCCGGCAGGAATTGCGCGATGTCGATGACACCTGCGCTGGTATCGTTTTCGATCACGGTCTCAGCGCCGTAACCACGCCCCAGCAGATAGGTGTCATTGCCGTTGCCGCCGGTCAGTATATCGGCGCCAGCCATGCCATCCAGTGTATCGTCGCCGGTGTCGCCGGATAGCATATTGGCGGCCGCATTGCCGGTAAGCACATTGTTCAGCGTATTGCCGCCGCCATTGATCGCCGTTGTTCCGGTCAGCGTAAGTTTCTCAACATGCCTGGGTAACGTATAAGTCACGCTGGATAGGACATGATCCGTGCCTTCGTTGGATCGTTCAGTGATAGTCTCGGTAGTATTATCAACAACGAACGTATCATCGCCAGTACCGCCCAGCATTTTGTCCACACCACCCTTGCCATCCAGCCAATCATTACCGGCACCGCCGGTCAATGTGTTGACGCCGCTGTTGCCGGTCAGCGTGTTGTCCAGCGCGTTGCCGCTGCCGTTGATCTTTGATGACCCCGTAAGCACCAGATGTTCGACATTCGATCCCAGTTTATGCGCTATTGAACTCGAAACCGTGTCGATGCCCTGATTGGTCAATTCTGTGACAGTATCTTTTGCGTTATCAACAAAATAAATATCATTGCCGTCACCGCCTGTCATCACATCACCGCCAAGACCACCATCAAGCCAATCGTTGCCATCACCGCCAGTGAGCATGTCACTGTCATAATCCCCGAAGAGAATGCTGTCTTCCGCTGTGCCATTGAGCGTATCTTTCGCTCCCGTGCCAAACTGGATATCGCGTAAGCCCAGTACAGTACCGTCCGCAAGCGCCAGACGCTCGATTTTGTAAGAATCATTCTGGAAATGATTCGGAATATCGATACGGCCTCCACCGGCGACCACAATGGTAAACCTGTCATTCCACCCCTGAAAGCTCAGATCCAGCAGACGGATACCTGCCTCAAACTCAATTTTGTCGTCGGTACCGCTATCGTCATAAATATCGAAAGAGGCTTTTGATTTAAAAATATAGCTATCGTTACCATTGCCGCCATGCAGATAGCTATCGCTGCCAAATCCGGCGCCGCCTTCACCAATCAGGACATCATCGCCATCTTGGCCATAGAGCACATTGATGTTGCCGCTGCCGCCATCCAGTGTGTCATTGCCTGCACCCCCATACAGCACGTCATTACCGGCCAATCCATATAAACTGTCATTACCGCCATCACCGTACATCACATCGGCCCAGACAGTGCCATTCAGCGCATCGTCACCGGAGGCGCCGCGAATATTCAAGAAACTGTCTTGAATGGACGATGCCGGCGGCAAACTGCTGCCGCCGGCAAACACGAAAGATTCGATTACCGCCGCATTCATGTAATTGACTACGTTGCCTCCAGCGTAGGAATAAAGTGACAAATTGCCATTCATATAATTTTTGACGGTCAATTTGTCATTGGTTGCGGTCAATGTAAGCACCAAATCGTTTTCACTACGCGATAAGGAGAAATCCGAGGCGCCGATGGACGCATCAAAACGGACAGTATCAAAACCGCCGGTATCATTGACAATATCCTGCCCGCCGTTACGCGCAAAGAAATATTCGTCGTCGCCAGCGCCGGCATTCAAGGTATCGTTGCCCGTCCCGCCATGCAAGGCATCATTGCCACTGCCGCCGTTCAATGTGTCGTTGCCGCCCTCACCGTACAGCACACCATCCGCAGACGAGCTGATGGTCAGCACATCGTCGCCTTCCGTGCCGTACACAGTATTGGCCAGGCGGGTCATATCGGTCACCGAACGATAGCTGCCATCGGCAAACCGGAAAGACTCCACCCGATCTTTGAAGCCGGAACCGGTAAACCAATCCTTGATCGTCACGGTATCGGTCAGTGACACGGTTATCACAAGGTCGGCATTGAGTTTACCGACATGGATATTGTCCGGCGTAATGCCGGCACCGAAAGTCAACGTATCGGAACCATAATACCAATGTCCATTCAGATAATATGCGCCTTCGATGATGACATCATGACCATCCCCAGGATTAAAATAATAGTAGTCATCTTTTGAGTTGCCGTGCAGTGTATCGTTACCCTTACCACCCACATAATGGTCGACGCTATTACTGAAATTAGTTTCAATTTCGTCAACACCGGTCAGCTTGCTGCCATCCAGCACATCATCCCCGTCACCGCCATACAGCCAGTCTGAATCGTCACCGCCTGCTATCGTGTCATTGCCTGCATCGCCGTATAATGCATCCGCGCCGGCATTGCCATTGATCGCATCATTACCCGCCAGCCCGTGCATGATGTCCCTGTAGATGCTGCCATTGAATGTATCCGCCGCCACTGTTCCGTTTGAAATAAACTGGGGAGAGACGCCCGATCCCGCCTTGACCCTCACGCTGTCCGAAGCAAATGAATAGACAGTATCGTAGTTGCTCTCAAACGTCAGATTGAGCTGACTCAGCAATCCTTCGCCGAAGATAATCGAGTTCTCGTCGTACCAGGCAGAAGACGTGTCAGAAATCGTATCCTGGCCATCGCCCTGGTTAAAAAGATAAATATCCGCGCCCTGGCCGCCATGCAGCGTATCATTGCCGCCCAATCCGGATAACGTCTCGCCATACGCATTACCGCCTTGGATCACATCGTTGCCGGCAGTGCCGGTCAACGTCAGAAACGGAGTGGTATGTTGCTCTGCCGTAAGCACGGTGCCCGTCGCCGAAAACCGGATAGCTTCAATTTGTTTGGACAGATCGTTGAACCAATCTTTGATGGTCACGCTGTCGCTGCCATTCACATGCGTAAGTTTTAGATTCTGTCCTGCCCGGGCAATCGTGATATCGGCATCACCGATGCCTGTGCCAAATGTCAAACTATCCGCTCCGCCCCAGTCTTCGATGGTTTTCGCGCCATCGCCCAAATTAAGCGTGTATTGATCGTTGAAATTGATCCCCATCTGATTCAGGGTAGCCGCCGGCCAGATCGTGCCATCCGAATCAAACACCACTTGATCCAACCGGTCATAGGTATTGAGATACCAGCCGGTCACCGTAACGCTATCGGTGCCATTCAGATGGCGCAACACCAAATCATTACCTGCACGCTCAACGACAATATCCGTATTGGAAATATCGGCCGCAAAGCGCAATGTCAATGTACCGGAGTTATAGGGATTGATCCTGTCGGTGCCATCACCCAATGCAAACAGGAAAGTATCGATCCCTGTCCCGGCATTCAGATTATCATTTCCCTTGCCGCCGATCAGCGTATCATTCCCGCCGTTGCCATAAAGACTGTCATTACCATCCAATCCGAAGAGTGTTTCATTTAACGCGGTACCGCTGATCGCATCATCCCCCGCGGTACCGCGCAGGGTTGTCGCAGCAAGGCTGCCGGTTTCATTACTATTCCAAATGGTGCCGTCGGCAAACTCAAATTGCATCAATCGCCAGGATGAATCCGCATACCAATTGGCAATCATTACCTGATCCATACCATTAGCGTGAAACAGCACCAGATCGTATCCGGATTTAGCCGCGGCAATATCAGCCGGTGCAATTCCTTCGCCAAAGCGCAATACATCACCCGCGCTATCGCCTTCCTCCCAGATCACATCCCGGCCATCGCCCGGATTGAACAGATAAACATCGTTTCCGGCATTACCGGATAGTATGTCGTTGCCGCTTCCGCCATGCAGCGTGTCGCCGCCTTCCTGGCCAAACAGATTGTCGTCGCCCGCATCGCCTGCAAGCACATCGTTACCCGGATTACCTTGCAACTCATCATCGCCTTCACCGCCTTGCAGGGTATCGATACCATCCTGCCCGATCAGATGATCGTTACCCGATCCCCCTATGATCAGGTCATTGCCAGCGCCGCCCTGTAGCTGATCGTTGCCGCCATGCCCCTTGATAGTGCTATTACCGGCACCTGCTTGAATTAAATCCGCGCCAGCGCCGCCATAAACATGCGTCACAGGCTCACCGGATTCTGCCGCAATCCATTCCAGATTCAAGGTAACCGGATCCAGCAGATTCTCGCTCACCCAGGTTTCCAGATCGATTCCTTGTGTACCCTGGTCAAAATAAATTTGCGCATTCATGCCATATAGCGCGCCTTGCAGATCCAGCGTACCGCCGTTTTCCAGCGTAATTCTCAGAATACGGGTATCAGCCAGCCAGGTCACACCTGCCGGAGCATTCGCTGCCAACGCGCCGGTTCCGGTCAGCAGGCTTTTTGCCAATGCACCGGCAGATTGGCTTGATGATGCGGCAGTGTCATCAGTCAGAACAATGCTGTTTTTCCCTTCGATGTCAGCAATGAAATCACCGCTTTCCACATCGATATAGGTATCGTCACCGGCGCCGCCATAAAGCTGATCATGACCGGTTCCACCGTTCAGGGTATCGTTACCGTATCCGCCGTAAAGCGCATCATCACCGGCACCGCCATTCAGAACGTCATCACCTTGATATGCCAATGGAATATTTTTATCGTCGCCGGTGAGAATATCATTGCCATCCCCGCCCTCCAGGTAATCCGAACCGCCCAGGCCCCATAGTCGATCACTTCCGCCGCCACCGCTTAAATAGTCGTTGCCATGCAACGACGCATCCAGTTGAGTCGCCGCGGCATCCCCCAGCAATTCATCGTTGCCGTCCTGGCCCAGAATGGTGTCATTGCCCGCACCGCCAAATACCACATCCTCATGCGCGCCTGCATCTACAAAATCATGCCCGCCCTGTGCAAAGATCCAGTCTTGCCCGGTGCCACCATAGATGACATCATCATCGCCCGTATTATTACTGCTCGATGCGTAAGTGGTGGTAAAGCTATAATTCCGGGAATAGGTATTAACACCGTTCCCGGTGGTCACCGTCCGGGTTACATTCCAATTGTGATCGACGGATTCGGCATCGATGTCACCTTCTATGGTATCGTCCCCGCCCAGCCCCATCAGTACATCTTTACCCATGCCGCCCATCAGGATATCGTTACCGGCCTCACCCATGGCAATATCATTGCCGGACCCGCCATCGAGAAAATCCCCTCGCAATCCGCTGCCCACCTGAATCTCTCCCAGTGCATAGGCATCATCCAGGATATATTCGGTCTCCGCGTATATCCGGTCGTCATTTTCTTGCCCCGCAATGACATCGCTGCCGTCGCCTCCCAAAACAATGTCATTACCGGCAGCGCCTCCCAGACTATCCTGCCCGGCACCGCCCTCGATACGATCATCGCCCTCCTTGCCACGGACAATGTCATCACCGCCCAGACTCCGGATCAGATCATTGCCATCACTGCCATACAGCACATCCTGCCGATCCGGCACCGCTTCCGTGCCGACGATCACATTACCGAGTTCATCGGTCTGGAGCGGTTCGACAGGTTGCAGGTCGCCCGCGATGATACGGTCGAACATGGGTATATCGGCTAATGTATTAGCACCCAACGTTATGCCGAGCTTGCCATCACTCCAGGCTTTTATCTTCACCCTGGCGCTTCCGTCGACATAGCTGATTAAAAGATCCTGCGTGCCATCAATCTGCAGACTCAGCAAATAAATCAGGCCATTTTCCATATCCGCCCAACTGCCGCCAATTTTGATCCAATTCTTGCCGTTCGTTACCCCGTTTCTTCCTTCAGCAACCACGGTACCGAACTTGATGATGCCGGCACCGTCAGTATCGAGGATGGTGTCGAACCCCTCGCCGGGATTGACGGTATAGGTGTCGTTTCCTGATCCGCCTTCCAAATAATCATCGCCTTCACGGCCATTGAGCATGTCATCCCCGCCGCCGCCATAAAAATGATCCTCAACCGCAGATGCGGCCGGATTGTCCGCGCCATCCCCGCCGAAAAAATAACGCGGCGTTTTACCTGACAACTCACCTTGCGAGACTTTGTAACCGGTAGCCACATCTTCGTAATAATCATTGATATTTTGATAGCTGTGATTGCTTGAACTGAACGTGACTGTAGAATCCAGCGGGTTTTTGTCTTCGATGTTGAACCAGTTCTTGCGTAGCAGCATCGCCATGCGATCCACCAGATACGTTGAGGTCAACGCGCCCGTGCCGGTTGCCGGATCGAAACGTTCCAAGGCGCCGCTTGCGTTGAAAACGCCATAATCAATATTATCCCCTTCGAGTATGAAAGGATTGAGCGCGACAAGCGCAAAACGAGCCGCCAATCCTTGCGGGCTATTGCTTCCGATCCTGGCGATGATATCGCTGGCGGACAAGTCGGATAGCGGTGTTAATTGAACCTTGTCTGCCAATTCGGCGAGTTTGGTTTTAAACTGGGGATCATTCAAATTGGAATAGAAACTATCGCGATCATCCGTTTTGGTTTTCTGATCCTCACCCAACACCATCTTGCCGCCCTCGGGATTGAGCAAAATAACACGCAAGGCATCGACAGCGGATTCGAGGGTTTTGCTGTTGGATGTGCCAACATCTTTGGTTGAGCCGAAGGCATCGATCAGTTTGCCAAGTTGCTCCTGGCTCAGACTGGATGCGAGCTGGGAATAGGTTGTATAAACAGCCAGAGCATCCGTCAATAAACTGATACTGTGATTATTGGTCGATGCTTCGGTCTGTATACTGACGGGCATGCCAAGCTGATAACCTAAACCCGCAATGATAGGAAAACCCTCGGAGCCGCGTATGTTCCAAATATTGTCTGGCGCTATGCTGCTTAAACCCAGGGCGCTGCTCAGCGCATCCGCCAGATTACCCAATAAGCCGCCGACTCCCGGGGCATTATAAAGATAGGCGTCGGTTACTTGTGTATAACTTTGCTTGATGGCTGCCGCCAGATACCCTCCCAGACTGTGGCCGCTGACCGTGAAACTTTGACCCTGAAGCACAGCAGGATCGTTCAGCCAATAAATATCTAAAATTGCTTTTAATGCAGTGAATTGGGGGTTCAGATTGGATGGCAAACCCAGTGCCAATAATCCATCAGCGGTTAGATCATTAATCGCAAGTTCAGTACCTCGTATCGCAAGATATTTTGCGCCGCCATCAATTGCCTGAAATACTGTCGCTGAAACTCCAATGATGGGATCTGAGTATTGAGCAACGACTTCCCATTTTGCGGCGAAGGTAACGGCTTGAGAGTTAGACATACCAACAATACTATCTTGTAACGCGGGAACTGGATCAACACCAGGGATCAAATTCGCATAGGCTGCCAAAGAAAACTCAGATTGTTTAAGATATTCAGCGATAAAGTTCATTTGCTACTCCTTATTGCTAATCACAAATATTTGACGCATAACATCGGCTTTCACACTAAGCTCAGGGCACATATGACTCGTACCATGCCATGGACCTGGCAAGTCACCTCCTCCTCGCTTATAGAACACTGATTCTCCAAGTAATTTGCTATCTATTCGACGATAAACTTGAGTGTGTAACCGAAATAAATCTGGATTTCCTTGCTTGTAATAATAAGTTTCTCGCTTAAACAGATACTCTGCTCCTAATGCATTCTCACCTTGATCTGGTCGATAGAAATTTATTTGTCCCCACTTATCAAACCTGTTCGGTGGCAATGTCACTGTTTCATATACTTTAATGCCACCATCAATCGCACATAGCCGATCCACTTCTCTATCCAGTCTGGCTTTTTCGGAAAAAAAAGTGACATAAACAATTGATGAACCCAGTAACAGCAAAATGATTTTTTTCATACGGCAAATCTCCTCTTCGGGCTATTTACATCCAATTCGCCGCTCATACTCAATAAATGGGAAAAATGAACGGCTATTAATCATTGAATCTTGTGTATTGATGAAGCAAGAAATTTCTTACCTGCCGTGTTACCGTGAAAATAAACTGAATGCTTTTATGAGCACACGCAATGCACTGATGGCTTGTGTAGCAAAAGAGGCTTTTGTCAAAGACAATTTCATCCATAGTTCTATCAGACATTTCCTAACCTATTGGTTTAAATATGTAATAACACATAAATACATTGCCCGGCTGAACGACAGGATCGCATCAAAACTTGAATTTTTTTGTTCCGGATTTTCTGGAAATCACCATGGAAGCACAATTGAATGAAGCAGGACGTGCATGCATGGGGTATATCGAAGGCGCTTATTGATAGGAAATGATTTATCAATCCCGGGAAACTACTAACGGTCTTGGTGAGTGCTCCGGTGCAGAGGGATGCATTGATTCGGAGATAGCTTACCGGCAGGAAGATAAGAGAAATAGCGGAATAGCGCGGTGAACTATAATAATTCAGGTCAGATCGTACAGTTACCACTCAAAACATAATGCCTATATTCGCAATTACCCACATGAATATCCCGCAGCCGGGAATCTTCAACGCCGCCCTCAAAATAAGCGACGAATACCCGCAGCGTTTCTTCATGGGCGACTACCAGCAGGGTTTTATCCTGCTGCATTTTTAACCAGCCGATAAAGCGCAAAATACGCTGCTTGTGATCCAGCAACGACTCGCCGCCATTGACACGCATGCGGAGCGGATCATGGCTGATTGCTGCAAAATAATCGCATACCGGCCTGCCTTCAAATCCGGAACGAATGTCGGCAAGATCAGGGTGCACTTCGATCGGCACGGCATGATACTGGTTCACGATCTCCGCCGTTTGGCGCGTGCGTGGCAGAGGCGAAACCAGAATGCGCTCAAAGTCCACATCGCGCAGTTCGCGTGCTGCCGACTGCGCCTGCGCGATGCCGGTTTCGGTCAAATGCACGTCCTGGCTGGGGTCGTCGTTGCACAGACCCAGATCGTTATAGTTGGTGCACCCATGGCGCATGACGTAGAGGTTCATGGTAAAAAGCTGAATAAGCCAAATTGCAAGACGCGGCCCCGGCTATGCATATTCTTCGTTAGGAAAAGAATTCTTGGTTATAGATCTGACACCGTTTTTTTGGTTCATAGGTCATCAATTTCCATCAGCCCAACGTGAAGCTAACCGGCCTGTGCGGCTTTTTGCGCAGGTCCGGTGGATTGATGGGTTAGCTTTTACGCAAATTCCGAACGTTTTCAAAATAACTTTTTGCAGATTCAGTTTGAGCATATCTGCTAGACAGTATTTGTTCGATACGTCTGTATATGTCTTGATAATCGGCAAGATGTTTGGCATAGCATGAAACATCTCTTCGCTGAGGAACTAGGGTCTGATTTCCGATATATACGGGACCCATTCGGTTGCTATTTATCCAACTTTCATTCATTTCGTTTCTTATCGATGAACTAATGAGTGAAACAAGCTGTGGTTCTAAGAAAGCAGAATGCTTGAATAGCTCGTTAACTGTATCTATTAGACCGCTTATGTTTTTGCTAACGGCATCGCCGACTTTCATATTATAGCCATCGGCTGATGCCCTGAATTGTGCCAATTCATTGTCCATAAATACGTCTTGAGTTGCTAGCCTAAAATCATTTTCACTCAGGTGTTTAGTCTTCAAATCTTTCTGAGGAATTTTCATATTCACTGCATCTTGCATGATAAACAATATGTAAAAAAGAACCATATTGATCAAATGCGCGGCATGCTCTTTTATGTGTTCACGTTCTATGTGCCTTGGCACAACCACGGTTAAAACGTAGAAAACGTACGCTGCAATATATGAAAGACTGAGGTTGACTAACAGGGCTCCTAGTTTCGCGCCACCCTTAAACAATTCAGGAATTTCGCAAAAGACAAATTCGACTGATATGGTTGTTACGATCGAAACGATTAGTAAGCCGAATAAAACGCTGGTGATGGGAAAGCTTCTCATAGCCGCTCTTAAAAGCTAACTAGAATTAGGCGTCCGAAATGACATCTATCATTACCAACTTCATTATTTCTCCTTGTTCTTTAAGGCGATACGCCGATTTAGATTTCATCCTATCAAACTTCATTAGATACACAGACTAACGCTTACATTCAGGAGGCTCTGAATGATCCGCACATGTCATTCCGAACGCAGAGAGGAATCTTGGATAATCAACACAATAGATTTCTCGCTATGCTCGAAATGACAGTCATTTGGAGATTCCTTTACTACCCCGCCTTCCCATCCACCCTTGCGCGCCAGTAAACCGGCGCAAACTTGACCGCCCAAAGCGCAAAGCACGCCAGCCAGACGACTGCCGCCGCGACGTAGAACATCGGTGCGATCGCCGGTACGATATCCGCCAGAATTCTGATCACGGCCGTTGCCTGAAAGCCCAGAAACAGCAGCCAGGTAAAGCGATCCAGTTCCAGGGGACGGCCGGAATGCCCGATGGTGACGCGCGACGCCATCGCCAGGATCATGCCGGAGAAAAAGCCGATGCCGATTGCGTGCAGCGGCGCCAGGCCGAGCAGCAAGCTGCCTGACACCATATAAATCAGGCTTTGCACGGCGTACAGCAGCATCGCCACGCCCAGCCACGCGAACGAAACATGCAATACCGCCAGCAGGCTTACCTTGAAGCTGCGCATGAATCCCCAGCGATACGACAAATAAAGCGCGCAGCCTGCCAGCGGGAAGTCAACGATCCATAGGTAGGCAAGCAGTTCCAGCCATTGCAGGGTGCCGTGTGCAACGAAGCAGGCGAGCATCAGCCACAGCATCCAGAACGGCCGTACCATTTCGTAGTTATCCAGCACGCGGCTGGAGAAGAACGGGATCATGCGATGCGAAACGGTCAGCACGATCGGCAGCAGAAAGAGCCAGATACCGGCATGACGGGCAAAATCCAATAGCGCGGAACTACCGGTGACCAGCCAGCCCAAATACGCCGCCGCGCCCAGCCAGCCCATCAGCAGCGCAACGCTGGTTACGCGCGCATGGCGCTTGTCCTGCGCCGCTGCCGTCAGCAGGATGCGAAACAGCACATACACCGCGATGCCCCATCCGGCCAGCATGAGCTCCACGCCGGTGACGATGATCGCCTTGTGCGTCAGCAGGCCGGCGTAAAACAGCACCACACCGGCGGCCATCAATGCGCAGGTGGCGAGGTATTCGCGCGGTTTTACCTTGTCGCCGTTCATCCAGTTGGGGTAGGTGGTGAACAGAAAGCCAAAAATAAAGAACGGGAAAAAGCCATAGACCATCAGGAAGGCGTGCGCCCAGGTGGGCGCAATGCTCCAGGCTGTGGCCGATCCGGCAATTCCGTAGCGCCCGGTCAGGTCAAATACCCACCAGAGCACGGTCAGCACGCCTTGCAGCGCGCCAGCCAGAAACAAGCTGCGATGCGGCGCAGCGGCAAGATGATCGCGAACAGTCAGGATCTGGGTCAGTGTCATGCGAATTCCTCATAAAACGTTATTTCTATCTCTTTCATTATCCAGTGCAATTATTTCTCTTCAATCCGGTTATTTGCTATGATGCGTGTCCCGCTTCTGCAACGAATTTTCATGCTCAACATCGATCTGCATTGTCATTCCACCATTTCCGATGGCTTGTTATCACCCGCTCAACTAGTCGAGCGCGCCGCGTTGCGCGGTGTCGAAACGCTGGCTTTGACCGATCACGATGATATCGCCGGATTGGCGGAGGCGCGTGCAACGGCTGAGGCGAAAAGTATCACATTTATAAACGGCGTGGAAATATCCGTCAGTTGGCGCGGCCGCACATTGCATATCGTCGGACTGGATATTGACCCCGGCTATGCGCCGCTGATCGAAGGTCTGGCCGCTGTGCGCGCAGGCCGCGCGCAACGTGCCGAAAATATCGCCGCGGAACTTGCAAAAACCGGCATTCATGGCAGCCTGGAAGGCGCCTATACCCATGTCGGCGTGCAGCGCTTGATCGGACGCACGCATTTTGCCCGCTTTCTGGTTGAGCAAGGCTATGCCAAGGACGTAAAATCCGTGTTTAAAAAATATCTGGTTAAAGGCAAGCCGGGGTATGCTCCGCACGAATGGGCAACACTCGGTGATGCGCTAAGCTGGATTTGCGGCAGCGGCGGCCAGGCAATCATTGCGCATCCGGGACGTTATGATTTGGGTAAAAATGTGCTCAGTGATTTACTGGATGAATTTTGCGCGCTGGGCGGATCAGGCATCGAGGTGGTCACCTCGAGCCATACGCCCGAGCAGGTGCAGCACTTTGCGCAACAGGCCAGAAACAGGAATCTGCTGGCTTCCTGCGGTTCGGATTTTCATGGGCCGGGGGAAAGCTACTACGATCTGGGGCAATTACCCGAATTCCCGCACGGCTGCACGCCCGTTTGGCAACACTGGAAAAACACGCTTGCAGCCGAGTCCGCGTAACTGTAACTTATTGATAAACCTATTTAACACTCATTTAATCCCGATACAGTTTTCACTGTGGCCCAATTTTTCTCAATTCACACCGACACACCGCATTTACGCCTGATCAGACAAGCTGTTGCGATCGTGCGCGGCGGCGGCATCATCGTTTATCCGACCGATTCGTGCTATGCCCTGGGCTGCCATCTGGGCGATAAAAACGCCATGACGCGCATCCGCACTATCCGGGAAGTGGACGAACGTCACCATTTCACACTGGTGTGCCGCAATCTGGCGGAAATTTCCACCTATGCCAAGGTCGACAACAGCCAGTACCGCCTGCTCAAAGCCACGACACCCGGCAGCTACACTTTCATTCTGCAGGCCACGCGCGAGGTGCCGCGCCGCATGCAGCACCCGAAACGCAACACCATCGGCCTGCGCATTCCCGATCATCCGGTTGTGCTGGCGTTACTGGAAGAACTTGGCGAGCCCTTGCTCAGTTCAACATTGATATTGCCGGGAGACGAACTTCCGCTGAACGATGCGGAGGAAATCCGCGCGCGCCTGGAGCATCAGGTCGAATTGATCATGGACGCCGGTTCCTGCGGCATAGACATGACGACCGTAATCGACTTGACGACCGACATGCCCGAATTGATCCGTCCTGGCAAAGGCAGCCTGGAACCTTTTGGAATCAGTCATGGATGAAATTATTCAAGGCATTGCCATTTATGCCTTACCGGTTATTTTCGCCATCACCATGCATGAAGCGGCGCATGGTTATGTCGCCAAGCGCTTCGGCGACTTTACCGCCTATAACGAAGGACGCATCAGTCTCAACCCGGTGCGGCACATCGACCTCGTCGGCACGATCCTGGTACCGCTGTCGTTATTTGTTCTGAGCAAATTGACCGTCGGCGCGGGGTTTCTGTTTGGCTGGGCCAAACCGGTGCCGGTTAATTTTTCCAATCTGCGCCACCCCAAGCGCGACATGCTCTGGGTGGCCGCCGCCGGACCCGGCGCCAATCTGCTGATGGCCTGTTTCTGGGCTTTGATGATCAAACTGGCCATTCTCATGCCGGAAAGCGTTTTTGCCAGACCGCTGGCGCTGATGGGCATCGCCGGGATCGAAATCAACGTCATCCTGATGGTGCTCAATCTGCTGCCGCTGCCGCCCCTGGACGGCGGCCGCATGACCGTCAGTTTGCTGCCGCACCGCCTGGCTTACCTGTTTTCCCGGATTGAGCCTTACGGTTTTATGATATTGCTGGTATTGTTATTCAGCGGTGTGCTCGGTACCGTGATCGGGCCGGTCATTACCTGGGCGAAAATTATCATCGTGTCAATTTTCGGGTTATACATCTAACAACGTTTTACATTTGGGACATCAACATGTTTGCTGATCGCGTTTTATCAGGTATGCGCCCCACCGGCAGCCTGCATTTGGGACATTATCATGGCGTTTTGAAAAATTGGGTGAAATTGCAACAGCAATACGAATGTCTGTTCTTCGTCGCCGACTGGCATGCCTTGACGACCCATTACGATTCACCTGAAATCATTGAACAGAATGTCTGGGATATGGTGGTGGATTGGCTGGCGGCAGGCGTTGATCCATCGCAGGCGATCTTATTCATTCAATCCAAGGTGCCTGCTCACGCCGAATTGTATTTGTTACTGTCGATGATGACACCGCTTGGCTGGCTGGAACGCGTACCCACCTATAAAGATCAACAGGAAAAACTATCCGAGAAAGATCTCAGCACCTTCGGTTTTCTGGGCTATCCGCTGCTGCAAAGCGCGGATATCCTGATTTATCGTGCCAATCTTGTTCCCGTCGGAGAGGATCAAGCGCCGCATCTGGAATTTACGCGCGAAATCTCTCGCCGCTTTAATCACATCTACGGCAAAGAACCCGGCTTTGAAGAAAAAGCAGAACAAGCCATAAAAAAACTCGGTTCGAAAAAATCCAAACTGTATACCGAATTGCGCACATTGTATCAGGAACAGGGTGATGAACATGCGCTGGAAGAAGCTCGATCATTACTGAACGAGCAACAGAATCTGAGTCTGGGCGATCGTGAACGGCTATTCGGCTATCTCGAAGGCGGCGGCAAAATGATCCTATCGGAACCGGCAACATTACTGACGGAAGCTTCCAGAATGCCAGGACTGGATGGCCAGAAAATGTCAAAATCGTATAACAACACTATCAGCTTGCGCGAAGATTCGGAGAGCATTCGCAAAAAAGTTCGCACCATGCCAACCGATCCGGCACGGGTACGGCGCAGCGATCCGGGCGACCCCGCCCGCTGCCCGGTGTGGCAATTTCATCTTGTCTATTCCGACGAAACCACACGGGAATGGGTGCAGCATGGCTGCAAGCATGCGGAGATTGGCTGCCTGGATTGCAAAACACCCGTGATCGACAAAATTCTGGCGGAACAGGAACCCATGTTGGAACGCATCAGAAAATACGAAGAAGATCCGACTTTGGTACGCAACATCATTGCGGATGGCTGCGAAAAAGCCAACAAGCTGGCGGAAGACACCATGCGCGACGTGCGCGCAGCAATGGGACTCAGTTATTCATAAGGTTAAGACGCACAAGCGGGACCGGTCTTATTGATCAATGAACGACAATTCAGTAATCGAATCCATTGAATTGCAGCCGATTGCCAGAATCTGCGGCGAGCC
>CAZDYN010000004.1:0-12867 GCA_964509635.1 uncultured Nitrosomonas sp.
CATATCCGATTGAAAAAGTGGAGATTGTGAATGTCAGCCAGGTTCGCACAGTTGAAATTGGCTATCGTAATAATGTAAGAAGTAAAGTATTACGGGAATCATTAATGTTGACTGACGATGAAAATATCATCGACATTCAGTTTGCCGTGCAATACATATTGAATAATCCAGAGAATTTTCTTTTTAGAAATAGAAATCCTGACGAAGCTGTTCTTCAGGCAGCAGAAACGGCCATTAGACAGGTGATCGGTAAAAGTAAAATGGATTATGTTCTGTATGAAGGACGCGAGCAGGTTGCAGCCAACGCGACCCAATTGATGCAGAAAATTCTGGATCGTTATGAAATTGGTATTTCGATCAGCAGAGTAACGATGCAAAATGCGCAACCGCCTGAACAGGTTCAAGCCGCGTTTGATGATGCAGTTAAAGCCGGACAAGACAGAGAGCGGCAAAAGAATGAAGGTCAGGCCTATGCAAATGACGTTATTCCAAGAGCCGTGGGTCAGGCTGCACGCTTGATTGAGGAATCCGAAGGTTATAAACAACGTGTGATTGTAAGTGCCGAGGGTGATGCCAGCCGCTTTGAACAGATTCTGACTGAATATAGTAAAGCGCCCAAAGTTACGCGCGAACGCTTATATCTGGACATGATGCAACAGGTGCTTTCCAATACCAGCAAGATCGTCGTTGATCAGAAGAATGGCAACAATCTGTTGTATTTGCCGCTGGATAAGTTGATCAATACAAGCGGCTCAACACCGCCGGTTTCATCAGTAACCGCACAACCTGTCATGCCAGAGGCTACATCGGATAGCAGCATACGGGCACGAGAATCTTTTCGCAGCCGCGAACGGGAGAGAAGATAGATGAAAAGTTTTACATCAGTATTTTCAGGTATCATCATTGCGATATTTTTTCTGGGGAGCTCAGCAATTTATATTGTTGATGAGCGGCAACAAGCAATCCTGTTTCAACTGGGTGAAGTGATCGATGTAAAAACAGATCCCGGTCTATATTTCAAGATTCCCATTGCGCAGAACGTGCGCTATTTTGAGAAGCGTATTCTGACAATGGATACGGAAGAGCCTGAACGTTTCATTACCTCAGAGAAAAAGAACGTTTTGGTGGATCTGTTCGTGAAGTGGCGTATTGTTGATGTGAAACAATATTATATTAGCGTGCGAGGAGATGAGGGACTGGCGCAAACACGTTTGGCGCAAACCATCAATGCCAGTATACGTGATGAGTTCGGTAATCGCACAGTTCATGATGTCGTTTCCGGCGAGCGTGATGTCATTATGGAGATTATGCGGCAGAAGGCGGACAGTGATGCTCGCTCAATTGGGGTGGAAGTCGTCGATGTGCGTTTGAAACGTGTGGATCTACCGCAGGAAGTCAGTGAATCGGTTTACCGGCGCATGGAAGCCGAGCGTAAACGGGTTGCCAATGAATTGCGCTCTACGGGTGCGGCTGAATCAGAAAAGATTCGCGCGGATGCAGATAGGCAGCGTGAAGTCATTCTGGCGGAAGCTTACCGGGAAGCTCAGAAAACGATGGGTGACGGTGACAGTCAAGCAGCGGCAACCTATGCGACTGCTTTTCAAAAAGATCCGGAATTTTATTCTTTCTGGCGCAGTGTTGATGCCTATAAACAGTCGTTTAAGAATAAAGGGGATATGATGGTTCTTGAACCCACCTCAGATTTCTTCAAATACCTGAGAAATCCTGCTGTCAGTAAATAATAAGAAATGAATTAAACTGGGAACATATGTGTAATCCAAAGTTTTAATTGAATACTGACTATTTATACAAATAGGTGGTTTTGGGAATCCGGATATGGTTCGGTTAGTAGGTATATGTGATTCCGTTACGTTGGATTTATAAAGAGGTTCTGGAAATCGTGGTTGTTTTTTATACTCGATTACAACAGAACCTCTTAATTTTTTGCACTGATTATAGAAAGCATCATGAATGCCTGATTTAACAGGAGTAACGTTATATGTGGGAAACTTTTCTGAATGCAGTTGCATTGATGCTAGTGCTGGAAGGGATGCTGCCGTTTTTATCGCCCCAAACGTGGCGCGAGGCATTTCGGAAACTGACTGAAATTAATGATAGTCAGATACGTTTCATAGGTTTGACCTCAATGCTGGCCGGATTACTGTTGCTTCTCATCATTAGCTGACGTTTTTTCTTTATTCTTCTTGTTGACAGTTTGTCAATCATAAACATGCGTAATTGGTTACTTCCAGAATATGTCGAAGATATATTACCTGTAGAAGCATTACATATCGAAGTAATGCGCCGTCAGATCATTGATCTATTGCGGGTGCATGGTTATCAGCAAGTCATGCCGCCTTTATTGGAGTATGTGGAATCGTTGCTGTCCGGCAGCGGCAGTGACATGGATTTGCATATGTTCAAGGTAATAGATCAGCTCAGCGGACGCATGATGGGACTGCGTGCCGACATGACACCGCAAGTGGCAAGGATTGATGCGCATTTGTTGAATTCCGAAGGCATAACACGTTTGTGTTATGCCAATAGCGTATTACATACCGTGCCGTCAGGGATAACGCAGACGCGGGAGCCCTTGCAAGTAGGGGCTGAACTATATGGACATTCCGGTTTGGAAAGCGACCTGGAAGTGCAGCAGCTCATGTTGCAGTGCTTGGCTGTTTCAGGTGTCCGGGAAATTCATCTGGATCTCGGGCATGTGGCGGTTTTTCGCGGCCTGATTAAGGGTACGGGTATCGCGCGAGAACTCGAAACCGAATTGTTCGCGGTCTTGCAGGCAAAAGATGTGTCTACTTTACAAGAACTATGTATAACATTACCAAAATACATGCGGGAAGCATTGATGCTATTACCCGAGCTGTATGGCGATAAAAAGGTTCTGGCAGAAGCCGCCCGCCGGCTGCCCGATTATCCTGAAATTAATTCAGCATTGAATGAGCTCAGTATTGTCGCAGAGGAATTGAAACCCATGGTCGATAAAATCGCGTTTGATTTGGCTGATTTGCGCGGCTATCACTATCATACTGGAATGGTCTTTGCTGCATATGCGAACGGCTGTTCAAACGCGATTGCTCTGGGCGGGCGCTATGATGAAATAGGAAAAGCTTTCGGGCGGGCACGGCCGGCCACTGGTTTCAGCATGGACCTGAGGGAATTATCCAGATTGGTAAAACCTGAAGCATATCCTCAAGCAATACGCGCGCCCTTCGAGAAAAAGAATCAAGAGCTGGAAAGTCTGATTGCTGAGCTGCGCAAAGCGGGACAGATCGTTGTGACGCAATTGCCGGGACAGAAGAGCGAGTCTCTTGGCTGCGATAGGCAATTAGTATTGCGTGACGGGCAATGGATCGTTGAAAATATTTAATTTTTTAGAAAAAGAATCTTTTAGAGATTGGAAATATGACTAAAAATGTTGTCGTCATTGGCACGCAATGGGGCGATGAAGGAAAAGGCAAGATCGTCGACTGGCTAACAGATCATGCGCAAGGTGTGGTGCGCTTTCAAGGCGGGCATAATGCCGGTCATACATTGGTCATCGGCGATCGGAAAACCGTCTTACATCTGATTCCCTCCGGTATTCTGCGTGACAATGTGGTTTGTTATATCGGCAACGGTGTGGTGATTTCACCGGAAGCGCTGCTCAGTGAAATTGATATGCTTGAACATAATGGCGTGGATGTCAGCAGCCGGTTGCGGATTAGTGAAGCCTGCCCGTTAATTTTACCTTGCCACATCGCGCTGGATAACGCGCGTGAGACAGCTAGGGGCTTGGGGAAAATTGGCACCACGGGACGCGGTATCGGGCCGGCTTATGAAGATAAAGTCGCGCGGCGCGCAATTCGCTTGCAGGATTTATTTCATCGCGATCGTTTTGCCGCCAAACTGGGCGAAATGCTGGATTATCACAATTTTGTGTTGAAAAATTATTTTCATGCTGCGGTAATTGATTTTCAGAAAACAGTGGACGATGCACTGGCGCAAGCTGAACGGATTAAGCCGATGGTGGCCGATGTTCCATGGCTGCTATTTAATGCGCAGAAAATAGGTCATAACCTGTTGTTTGAAGGTGCGCAGGGCGCATTGCTGGATGTCGATCACGGTACATATCCTTTTGTAACTTCCAGTAATTGTGTCGCTGGCGCGGCAGCTCCCGGCAGCGGAGTCGGCCCGCAAATGCTGCATTATGTGCTGGGGATTACCAAAGCGTATACAACACGGGTTGGTTCAGGTCCATTCCCGACCGAGCTGGATGATGAAGTCGGCAAGCATCTGGCCACACGCGGCCATGAATTTGGATCCACCACAGGCCGTCCGCGCCGTTGCGGCTGGTTTGACGCGGTTGCGTTGAGGCGTTCGATTCAAATAAACGGTGTGACCGGATTGTGTATTACCAAACTGGATGTACTGGACGGCGTGGAAAGCCTTAACCTGGGGATCGGCTACAAGCTGAGTGACGGCAATAAAAGCGATATCCTGCCGGTTGGTGCTGAAGATCTGGATAAGTGCGAGCCGATCTATGAGGAAATACCGGGATGGTCAGAAAATACAGCAGGAATTAAAGAATTTGATCAACTGCCCAAAGCTGCGCAGAATTATTTAAAACGCCTGGAGGAAGTTTGTGAAATACCGATCGATATGATCTCCACCGGGCCTGACAGAGAAGACACGATTCTATTGCGCCACCCATTCAAATAACAGATATCCAGCTTTTCCACCATGCAATAAGCGATTGTTTGCAGTCATCATGCGCTATGCTGATCCGGTGTGTGTCGTGAATTGGGAACACGAGGCCCCCGTTCTGCGGGCTATCCGCACAGCAGTTTTTATCCATGAACAGCAAGTTCCGGAAGATATGGAATGGGATGAATTTGACGCGATCAGTCTGCATGTGCTTGCATTCAATGCTGACGGACAACCTGTCGGGACGGCAAGATTATTGCCGGATGGACATATCGGCCGAATGGCCGTGTTAAAGGAATGGCGCGGGCAAGGTATAGGCAGCGCCATGCTGAAAAAAATACTGGAAGAATTAACCAAACGGCATCAGCAAAAAGCGATGCTCAATGCGCAAACGTATGCGGTTCCGTTCTATGAAAAGTTTGGTTTCCAGGTTTGCGGGGAGGAATTCATGGAAGCCGGTATTCCGCATGTCAAAATGACGCTCCTGTTGCAGTAAAACCCGTTGCGGTTATTGAACTTCCGATTTACCCCATTCATTCGCTAACACATCCGAAGCCTGTTTCCATCGATTAGCCGCCTGCTCCATGGCAATTTTAGCCTGTTCCGATTTCCTCCTTGCCGCTTCCGCTTCGCGTTCGGCTTCGGCCAGCTTTTGCTTTGCTACAGCCAGCTTTCTTTCGGAAAAAGTTGCATCCTTGGCTAAAGTCTCGGCGGTTTGTCTGGCCTGCATCATTTTTTCGTAAGCCATGCTAGCGTTTTTTTGAAGATTCTCGATGGTTTCCGCATGAACCGGCGGTAAGAACAAAACGCTCAGAATTAACAGGGTACCGGTTTTGCGAAAAAAACACAGGGAATTGGATAATCTTGGATTGAGTTTAATCTTCATAATGGCCTTGGGGTTTGTTAATAGCATCATGCATACTCGGCAAGCAAAGTTTTCCTTCACAACACTCAAATGAATTTTGACTTAAGGTAAAATCAGTATAGCAAAAAGCGTGCACTCGTGTTTGCTGCCATCCGTCAGGGAATCCGTGCCGTGTATGCGGCAGTTAACCGGATTGACGTAAAACTTTATGCGTATTAAAAGGAAATGAAATGTTGCAGAAATTCAGTGTAATTCTTGGATGTAGTTTGATGCTAATGGTGTTTGCGGCACCGGTATCAGCCAATTGTCAGGGTTGTTTGTGCTCCGGAGATCCCTGTAATCTTTGTCCATTACCCGCTATGGAGAATGATCCGGTCAAACCGGACGAGCCGGATCTATGTACCAGAATAAGGGCGCGCGTACCACCAACTTCGGCCCAACCCGGTTCCAATGAATATTTTCCCAAGTTGGATGAGTCCATCAGGGTTTGCATCAATGAGGGTGGTGATGTTATCCGCAATAAAACGCGTAATCCAGAATTTCCGGCGCGATTTTATTGCAAGCCACCCCGTTCAATCAAAAAAAATTAGCGCACGGCAAATTCGCCGGGCCATGAGGGCAATCAGCTTTTTACCTTAGAGATAGGCGAGTCCCGTTTGCACGAGCCCTGTCAAATGAATATTTTCCGCGTTAATGCCGGTTTCAGCGGCTAGCACGGCCAGGCCGCCGGTTGATATTGCGCCGTTGCCGAGCAGTTCAACATAAGGGGATTTTTCGCTTTCTGCCGGAGCTGTTCCGAACAGGTTTTGCCACAGCAGGGTGACGATATCATCGTGACTGGTGAGCCCGGTCGCGGTGATGGCAAATTCACCCAGTTGCTCATAACTTAGGCCATTATCCGCTTCAGTCAGGCCGATGCCGGCGTATTCCCGGTTGGCGGCAGCGGTTGCGCCGAATACCGCGCCGAGCAGCTTGGCGACTTCACCGGCGTGACCATCCAGATCGAACGCTAGATTGATATCGTCAAATTCCAGGCGCTCAATATTTACTAACATGTCCTGGTTGGCAGGATTGGTGCTGGCGGTGACAGTGTAACCGCCGGATACCTCGCTCAGTGTAACCTGATTGCGCGGTGACCCGATCAGCACAGTGTCAATTCCCGGTCCACCATCCAGATTATTGCGGCTGCTGTTGCCGATCAACATATCATTGCCTTGACCGCCAATAGCATTTTCAATCAGCACGTTGCCGGCAATCCATACATTCGAAAGCGGCAAGCCGGTATTGACGCCGTTGGATTGAACATACACCGATTGACCAATCAGCGATGCGCTGGCCGGGTTCAGATTGATCAGACCGGGAATCGTGCCCGTATAGTGAATGGTGTCGGAAGAGCCGCCTGCATCCCAAATGGTTTCGTGATAGGTGTTTGTGTCATTGTAGGTATAGGTATCATTACCGGCATGGTAATTCGTATTGGCACCGTATAAATATTGTATCGCGGCGATATCCAGCAGCATCGGAGTGGTGGGGTGAAAGGAAAACTCGGTACCTTCGTCACCTTGCAAATTCTTGTAACTGTAGCTCATGACAGTATACATAACGGAATCCAGATCTGCCGGAAGCACGGATGCCGATGGGTCATCAGAGTCTGCGAAGGGATGTTTGAGACCCAAGGCATGGCCGATTTCATGCAGAATGGTTTCAAAGGAAATACTGCCGGGGGTCCAATCCTGGAAATTGAGCAGGCTCTTCGTGTTAATCCAGATATCGGCTGCCCGGGGACTGGAACTGGGCAGATAAGACCAAGCCAGGGTTGTTTCATTCGGATCTTCGGTATAGGCCGCGCGTATGTCGCCCACTTCGCCAGGTGTTTCCGTAACGGGCGCAAAGTTTAAATTGGCAACGTTAGCCCATTGTTGCAGTGCTTTCACAAAATTAGCCTGATCTGAACTGGTAAGTGGCTTAGCCGCGCTATTCCATGGCTCGCCGTCACCAAAGAGCGAGCCATAGCCGCTCGCAAGCGTCGACCAGAACAAGGCATCGTTGCTGGCCGGGAAACTATAGGTAATAGTCGAACTCGTCCAGTGTGAGCCGCCTAATAATGCGTCTACCGTATTGTCATCGGACGGATCGGTATAAGTGATACTGCTTGAGAAAAAAGGCGCTGGCATAGGTAATTCCGGCAATGGATAACTGAGTCATTGGCACGCGCAAATCTTTATACGTATGCAATTGAGCGATCGAATGATTGGAGATAATAAATGATTGCCGGTGAAATTGTAATAGACTGAAAGCGGTGGAATCTTTCTTTCAGGAGAAGCCGGGTGAAGTCCTGGCAGTGGAACCAAGGGAAGTTTTAAAAAAAACAGCATCATGCTGTTAAGTTAAAGATGCTCCGGATCGGCGTGCTTTAACCGTGAATGTCATCAGAGTTGTTCGATTCGTTCATGAATTCCAGATAGTTATTCAATACTTTCCTCATGACATTCAACGGAAAACCGGTAGCCCGCTCCCCGCACGGTTTGCACCAGATTTTCTTTTTCCACTGTTTCGAGAATTTTTCGCAGTCTGCGGATATGCACATCGACAGTACGGTCCTCGATAAAAACATGATCGCCCCAGACGCGATCCAGCAATTGTGCGCGTGCGTGCACACGCTCCTTGTACGCCATCAGAAAATGCAGCAGGCGGAATTCCGTGGGGCCGAGCGAAATTTCCGTCAGTTTGGGTGGCGCGTCATGACTGTATACATACACCCGGTGCGTGGTGGGGTCCAATCGCAATCCGCCCGCTTCGATGACTTCATCCGACATTTCAGGCAAACGCCGGCGCAGTACCGCCTTGATCCGGGCAAGTAATTCCCGGGGCGAGAAAGGCTTGGTAATGTAATCATCCGCTCCGGCTTCCAGCCCGGCAATTTTGTCACTTTCCTGCACGCGTGCGGTGAGCATGATGATCGGGATGCTTTTGGTGCGCTCTTCCCGTCTGAGTTTACGCGCAAAATCTATTCCGCTCATATCGGGCAGCATCCAGTCGAGTAATACCAGATCCGGCAAAACATTGTTGACCATTTTCTGCGCTTGCTCCGCGTTATCCGCGCATAAAACCATGTGACCGGCTCTCTTGAGATTCAGCGAGATCAGTTCCTGAATTGCCAGTTCATCTTCAATAACAAGTATGGTGACAGCCATCAACTACTCCATTGATATTAAATGTAGCTAAAAGAAGTTGAGATGATATAAATAAAGCGTTACATATTTATGACAGTAAGATGAATGTCATCATTTTTGTCATGAATGGCCGGGGAACCGGTTTAATTTCGTCTGAATCAATCAACCGCATCAGGCGAAAAACGGATCGAAACAATGCGCAGTAAAGTCAGCACGGTGATGACGGCGATGTGCAGACCGACTTCCATGAGGGTGTATTCCTTGTACCAAAGACCGATCAATTCGCCGATCAGCACCACCAACGCCACATCCAGAATGAATGTCACCTTGACGCGCCCGAGTGCCAGATAGGATTGCAGGATACGGACCAATTCCAGCACGGCCAGAATCAGCACGATATCGATAATGATCAGCTCGGCGACGTGCGCCCAGCCATTCTTGAGAATATCAGGCAGATTCGACAATACATTCAGAATGCCTGCGCCGATCCATAAATAAAGCGCGAGCATCAGGAAACCGACTATCCACTGAATGGCACGGGTATGCCAATCGGTATCCGTTAACAGGGATGCGCCTCTTCGTTTTGCAATCGCTGGATTGATCATGATGAACTCCGGTATTGAATGATGAAGATGGCCATCTTAGCGGTGCAATATAAAAGTTTTATGACAGGCCGGAAATTCCCCATCCGCTATGGTGCCGGTAAGAAAGGGCGCAAGCCGCGGCGCGCCCTTCATGCGTATAAATCCATCGCCATGCCCATTTGATTCGCTCCGGCAGTCCTTCATTAAATGACATCGAATTGTCATGAAAGTGAAATATTCAGCTTGTAGTATGCACAAGCATCGTTGATGAGGAATTTATGCATAACCATTTTTCTAAAAAAATAATGTTGTGGGGCGGGTTGATCTGCCTGTTCTTTTCCGTGCCGGTGGCTACGGCCAGCAGCCTGGAGAATCTGGCCAAGTCGTTGGCCCGGATCCGGGGTGAAGTCGAGACGCTGCAAACGCAACTGGATCTTGAAAAGGAAAAACATGCCAGCAAGATGTCCTCGCTCAATTCGCAACTGGCGGATTTGAGTGTGGAAGAAAGAAGGCAAAAGATTAGTATCGAGAAATTGCAGCACTCCATTGACAAGATGACCGAAAGCGCAAAAAAGACGGAGCAATCCGGTGAGAATCTGAAACCCGTTTTGCTGGCGGTTCTGAATGATTATAAGCGCCATATTCAGACCGGCTTTCCCTTCAAGATGGAGGATCGCATCAAGGCCATCGAAGACCTGGAAAATAATATTGCCAATCAGCTAGTCGATCCCAATAAGGCGGTCAATCAGGCCTGGTCGTTGATCGAAGATGAAATTCGCCTCAGCAAGGAAAATGGAATTTACCAGCAAACCATCCCATTGGGTGGAGAGCGGATCCTGGTTGATATTGCCAAACTGGGAACGGTGTTCTTGTTCTTTCAAACCCGCGATGGCCGGGTTGGAATGGCCAAAAGAGCAGCGGACGGCGGCTGGAGATTTGAGACAGTGGATAACACGGGTGATGCCGAGCGCATCAGGAATCTATTCGATTCGTTGAAGAAACAGATACGTCAGGGTTATTTTGAATTACCGAATCCATTAAGAAAATGATAAAAGCTTACTTTTTATTACTGTTGTGCGTATTGGGAAGCCCCGCTGTTGCGGCCGAAGATAAAAGCGCAACTTCCTCACAGAATAGCGCTGTTTCTGTTCCTGCGGCAAAACCGGATAATCCCCCGGAGAGCGCGAAATCACAGCAAAAGACCGCCCGGCAGGAAACCGTCAATCTGGAAACGGCCTACAAACGTGAATTCGCCTTCCTGGAAGCGCAGAAGCGCGAATTGACCGAGCGGCTGAGAAGTTATCAAGCCAGCGCAAACCGTGAGGAACAAGCGCTCAACGGCAAGATTGGCGCGCTGGAACGCGGTTCGGTGGAACGCTCGGCCAAAATTGACCAGCTCACCGCGCAGTTATCCGAAGTTGAACGCAAGGAAGCGGTTGTCAGTGAACGCAGCGATGCGCTCGAGACAACTTATCTGCAAGCTGAAGCAACCCTGAAGAATCATGGCATCGAAATGCCTTCATCCGTCCAGGAAGCGAGCGGCGATGATCAGATCAAAACCGGTTATTTATTTAACCAGGCCTTGTCATTGCTGCAAACGCTGGGCGCGATACAAACAAAACCGGGAAATTTCTTCCTGGAGAATGGCAAGCAAACGCAGGGCAGTCTGATCCATTTAGGCAATATCGCGGCTTATGGCATCAGTCCTGAAGGCGGTGGCAGCCTGGTGCCGGCGGGTGGCGGTGATTTCAAGGTATGGAAAAGCACTGGTGCCGAAGCCGCAGCGGCTTTGAGCAAAAACCAGCAACCTGATTTGCTACAGCTGTATCTGTTTGAGTCACGCACTACCGTCATCGAAGAAACGCCGGAAAAAACCATCGTTGGCATTATCGACTCGGGCGGTCCGATTGGCTGGGTCATTGTGATACTGGGCGGTGTTGCGGTCTTTCTGATTCTGATCCGGGCTTATTTGCTGCGTTCCAATGGCGCCAACACAAAACTGCTGACCGACCGGATCATCCGGCAATTGACTTCCGGTGATCTGGAGGTAGCCAAAAAAAGCTGTGAGGACGATTCATCCGCGATCGGACGGGTTCTGCACTATACCTTGCGGCATTTGAAGGATGACCGGGATCACATGGAAGGCATTGTGTACGAGGCGATTCTGCAAGAATCCGGTCCGCTGGACCGGTTCGGGCCGGCCATTCTGGTGATTGCCTCGATAGCCCCGCTGCTTGGTTTGCTGGGAACCGTGACCGGAATGATTGAAACCTTTGACATGATCACCGAGTTCGGTACCGGCGATCCGAAATTGCTCTCCGATGGAATTGCGATCGCGCTGGTAACCACCAAGCTGGGCTTGATCGTGGCCATTCCGGTATTGCTGCTGGGTTCCCTGTTATCCGCATGGGCTAAAAACATCAAGCGCGGCATGGAGCATTCGGCGCTCAGAATCATTAATGTTTTTCTGGGCGGCGGACTCGATCTGGAGGATGACGGTATGTCTGCTGCCGGTGAAAATACCTTGGTGTTGAGTGGCGCGTAAAATGAATCTTTCCGAGCAGCTTCTGTTCATCAAGGCATTGTTTGCCGCGGGCGGAATGGTCATGCCGCCGCTGGTGCTGTGTATCCTGCTGCTGTGGTACGGGCTGGGTTACCGCTTCTGGGTCATGAAAGAACCCAAGTTGATGGGGGTGCGCGACATGCTGAAATATTATCAGACGCATGATGATGAACCGGGCGGGAATATCGTAGCACGGGCGATCAAGCAAGGTATCGAGTTAAAGAAGAAGGGTGTCAAAAACCTCCGGCGTCATCTGGATGCGGCTTTTTATGAGTATGAAAGCGAAATCAGGCGGTTCTCTGTCCTGGTGCGCGTGGTGATTCTGATTTCTCCTTTGCTGGGTTTATTGGGTACCGTGATCGGCATGATCGAAACGTTCGATTCGCTCGCGACCATGACATTGTTTTCGCAATCCGGCGGCATTGCCGGAGGTATCTCGCAAGCCTTGTTCACTACGCAAATGGGCCTGACCGTCGCGATCCCGGGGTTGTTGGCGCACAGTATTCTGAACCGCAAGCAGCATCAGATCGAGCAGGATCTTTCCCAGGTCAAGGACCTGTTGTGCCACCAAACGCAAAGCCATCACATAACGGGAAGTAATTCACGATGAGAAATAACGAACCGGCCGAGGCCGAAGCCACCATCGATATGGCGCCATTGATCGATATCGTATTCATATTACTGATTTTCTTCATGGTGACGACGACCTTCGTCAAAGACATGAAGCTGGAACTGGAACGGCCCAAGGCCAGCAGCTCCGTTGCGGCATCGAGCAAGGCAATCCGGCTGTTTATCGACCGCAACGGCGACACCTACATGGATGGTGAACCAGTGCGTTTGTGGCTGATACAAAGCAAGTTACGTGATTTGTTGAGTACTTCCGCCAGCAAAGTGGTTCTGGTTGTGACGGATGAAGGCGTGCCGGCGGGAAAACTGGTTGAAGTGGTGGATCAAGCGCGCCTGGCGGGTGCCGAGAGCGTGGGT
>CAZDYN010000004.1:12877-23134 GCA_964509635.1 uncultured Nitrosomonas sp.
TTGCAACTAAAAAAGAAGCGGGGTAAAGACAAATGGAAACAATGAAATGGCAACAGCATATGGCCGGCATGGTATCCATGCTGTTCGGATTGTTCCTGGTTTTCGGTTTGATTCTGGTGATGAATCATTACATGGGGAAGATTGAGAAATCACCGCCTCAGGAAGTGACGGAAATCAGTATGACCCGGGAGATCAAGCAAGAACCGAAAAAAGAAATCAAGAAAGTGGAGCCTAAAAAACAAGTGGCCCGGCCGCAAGCACCGGCGCCTTTCAGAGGTCTGGATACGGCGTTGTCCGGTATCGACCTGGGACTGCTGGGTTTGGGTGACGGTCACGAGAGGGATCTGGATGATCGTTTATTGGGTAAAACGGGCAATGCCGTCATGACGGCGGATCTGGTCGATGTGCCGCCAAGGCCGGTTACGCGGGGATCTTTCAAATATCCGCCGGCCGCCAAGAAAAATGGCATCAAGGGTTATGTTGTCCTGTCCGTGCTGGTTGAGGCGGATGGTTCCGTCAATCAGGTGCAAGTGCTCGAATCCAATCCATCGGGTATGTTTGATTCGGCTGCCTTGCAGGGTATCCGCGCATGGCATTTCGAGCCGGCGAAATACAAGGGAGAAACGGTTCGTGTTTGGGCCAAGCAAAAGATCCGGTTTGACCTGTCCTGATTTTCCGGTTTGATGCTCATGCAAACAATGACAAACCGGTACGCCCGGCAGGCGCATTACATCTTTGTTGCGATCGTCCTGAGCTTTTACGGCCATATTTTATGGGCAGCCGAGAATAAGGCGCAGTCGACGGACTTTATCGAGCTCGCTGCCGTGATGCTCAAAGATGGCCATCACGACCGCGCGCTGCTGGCGTTGCAAAGCGTTGACCTGAAAAACAAGAAAACCGACCTGGTCAGATTTTACACCTTGCAGGGACTGGCTTATCTGGGCCTGCACGACCTTGAGGCAGCGAAGGACAGTTTGCAGCAAGCGGTCAAGCAGGGGCAGCAGGATCCGGCGATTTTCATCTATCTGGCGCAAACCCATTTCGAGCTGAAAGATTACCGGCAGGCGATCGACGCGATTGGCAAGGCCGGCAACCGGGTCAATCAGGATGCAGCGCTGATCAGTTTAAAAGCGGAATCCTATTGGCATCTGAAACAGACCGATGCCGCCATTCATGCATTGAATGACGGACAGAAAGCCTTCCCGGCGGATCTGCGCTTTCTCAAGAGAAAAGTGTTCTATTTCGTCGAGCTGGGGCTGTATCAGGAAGCAATCAGGCTGGGTAGGGAATATTTGCAGCGATCCAAGGCCAGCGCCGCCGATTATGTGGCTTTTGGCAATGCCTTGCGGCTCAGCAGGGAGTATCAGGAAGCCTTGAACATTCTGGAAATTGCGCGCTTGCAATTTCCGCATGATGAAATGGTTGCTAAGTTGCTGGCGCATACCTATCTGGATCAGGGAAAACTCAATTCGGCGGCATTTATTCTGGAGCAGGCGGCATTATTGAATCCCGCTTTGCAGGCCGAGGCAGCCGAGATCTACCGGCGCGCGGGCCGCTTCCATAAGGCATTGACGCTGAATGAGAGCATCGGTGACCAGAAAGTAAAGCTCAAACAGCGCCTGTCGATTTTGCTGGCACTCAAGCAGTTTGAGCGCGCGGCCAACATGGAATCCAGTCTGTACCGCACCGGGTTGCTGGAAGATCAGGATGTGCGTTATGCGCTGGCTTATGCGCTGTTTTCCAGCCGCCGTTTTTCCGAAGCCAATAAGCATCTGGATCATCTCAAGAACGCCGAGCTCTTCAGAAAAGGAACCGAGCTGCGCCGCCTGATGGAAATTTGTAAAACCGAGCCATGGCAATGTACGTAATGCGACCGGTTGCAACCCGGGGATCGCCGTGCGCTGCATTTCTGTTGATACCGCCTTAATACCTGCCCAAGACACTTTCCTAACTGACTAACCGAGAATTTATCTTCACCAGCAAGCGGATTGCGGGTGGAGAGGGGGCTTGATACGCCAAATGAACACTGAATCGAACAAATCTTTCTGGTCTGATGTTGTGCCATCCATTGAACGTTATGCGCTTGCCGTATGGGTTCTGATCGTTGCCGCTCTGGCAAGTTCATGCGCGTGGGGAGCCGGAGAAAAGGCTGAATTTTCAATCCATCTGTTCCAGAACGGCTTGCCCATTGCCGATGCGGAATTATCCATCAGCAGCGAGGCATACGGGCAATCCAATGCAAAACTGATTTTTGAGGCCATCCCCTCGGCCTATACCTGGAAGCCTGATGGAGATACCCCGCTGAGGACGAATGCCAATGGCAGCATGGCCGGGAAATTGCCCGCCGGGTTTTATCAGTTCACACTCAAGACAAAAGACCAGGAATTCACTTTCGATTTGCCGCTGCGCAGCGCGGAAAATGCGCAAATTCTGATCACTTTCTATGACAGCCGGAAGAAACCGCTGTTGAACATTGAGAGCTCGGTGGCCGGTACGCTGGCGGGATCGGAGGGGGCTTCCGAGCCGGCGCGCGATCAGGGTGAAGGAACGATCACGGTGCAAGTGCTTTCGGCGGAAACGCAAAAACCGCTGAAGGATGTGCAGGTTTTTCTGAGCGGATCAAAGCAGAAACTGCGCACGGATGAGCAAGGACAGGTAACGGCGGCCGTGCCGGCAGGCAGCTATAGCGTTTCGCTGCTGCATAGCGCGTACAGCAGCCAGACGCAGGATGACGTGAAAATCGAAAATGACCGCAACACCAGTCTGAGTTTCAAACTCACCCCCGCTGGCGTCGAGCTGGCCGAGTATGTGGTGCTGGAACCGCATCTTGCCGGTACGATCGCTTCCGTCATCGAGGAACAAAGAGCATCATCGGCTGTGGCGACCATTCTGGGCGCCGAGCAATTCAGCCGCAGCGGCGACGGCGATGCGGCCAGTGCCCTGCGCAGGGCTTCCGGATTGACCCTGGTCGGCGGTCAGTTCATTTTTATCCGCGGGCTGGGCGAGCGTTTTTCCACGACTTTGGTGAACGGCGCGGCAATTCCCAGTCCGGATGCGACCCGGCGCGTGGTGCCGCTGGATCTTTTTCCGACCAATATTCTGGAAAGCGTGATGGTGCAAAAAACCTACTCGGCCGATCGTCCCGCGGAGTTTGCCGGCGGTACGCTGGAAATGCGCACGCGCGGCATTCCCGATGATTTTTTCTTCAATCTGAATTTGCAAACGGGTATCAACGATAACACGACTTTTCAGGACGGTCTGACTTATAAAGGCGGCGGGACTGATTTCACCAGCTATGATGATGGCGCGCGCGCGCTGCCCGATTCACTTGCGAATGCGACCCGGGATGGCGCAACCATACAGCCGGCCTCTGTTTTTAATCCCAATGGCTTTACTCCGGCGCAGATTGAGAAATTTGGCGAGGACTTGTCAGGGGTATGGGATGTCAACAGGAGAACGCGCGGGCCCGATACCGGGGTGCAGGCTTCGATGGGGGATAGTTTCACGCTGGGCGATTTCAGGCTGGGCTATATTGGCGCGGCGGGCTGGAAACAGGAATTCAGGAATCTGAATGAAGTGAACCGTGAGTTTGTTGCGACGGATAGCGGCGATGGCGGCCTGAAAAAGGTACGGGATTTCGAAGTGCAGCGATCACTGCGGGAGGTGCAGCTAACCGGCTATGCGGCCACGGAACTGCAATACAAGGACAGCCACCGTTTATTTGCCAAGACCATGTTCTTGCGTCAGGCGTTTGATGAGGCCCGGGTTGATCAAGGATTCACCGACGCGGAAACAGCCGATATCCGCAGAACCAAACTGAAGTTCTTTTCCAATCAATTGCTGATGAATCAGGTGGGCGGCGAGCATCAATTCGACTGGCTGAAGGATTTGTCGGTCAACTGGCTGTACACGAATTCGACGGCCAACCGGGATGAACCGAAAACACGGGATTACCGTTTTGATTCCAATGCGCAAGGCGTGTATGCTTTTTCCCGCCGCGCGGACAGCAATCAGATCATGTATGCGGATCTGACCGATAAGGATCAGAGCTGGCGCGTGGACGGGAAATTGCCGTTGCAATTTTCCCCCCATCACAAGATTACGCTGAGCAGCGGTTTCATTACTCAGAATAAAACCAGAGAATCAGGCATTCAACGCTTCAACTTCTTTCCGTTCGGCGCGAATGCCAAGGATCAGGCCGTGCTGGCGCAATCTTCGCTGGAAAGCATCCTGCAGCCCAACTATATCGGCCCGGCGGGATTTCAGTTGCGCGATGTGACGCGCCCTACCGATAGTTATAACGCTTCTCAAAATCTGTTTTCCTATTATGGGAAAATGGACGTGCTGTCATACGACCGGCTGAATGTAACCGGCGGGTTACGCTGGGAAGACAATAATCAGCAGGTTGAGACTTTTCAGAACGTAGCGAATGCGAACAAACCCATCGTTTCCAAGCTCAAGCAAGTGGATATGCTGCCATCCGCAACCGCGACCTTGTTCCTCACGGATAAACAGCAACTGCGCGCGGGATTCAGTCAAACCTTGTCAAGACCGGATTTCCGGGAATTGTCTCCGGCGCCTTTTACCGATATCAACACGAATCAGGAAACCATCGGTAATCCGAATTTGAAGCAAACGAGTATTACCAATCTGGATGCGCGCTGGGAATATTACCTGTCGCCCAGCGAAAATATTTTTGCCGGTTTTTTCTGGAAGGATTTAACCAATCCGATCGAGCTGGTGGCTTTGCCCGGAACAGCGGGGCTGAATACGTTCCAGAATACCGACAAAGCGAATATTTATGGATTTGAGATTGAGCTATTAAAGAAACTGGATTTTGTCCATCCGTATCTGCAGAATTTTTATATCGGCAGCAATTACACCTGGTCCGCGTCCAATGCACAGTTGAGCGCCAAGAACCTCGAAGCGCAGACGACCAACGACAGGCCGTTGCAAGGGCATTCCGCGCAGATTTTCAATTTCCAGATCGGTTATGACAATCCCGCCTGGAAAACGCAGGCGACATTGTTATACAACGTTGCCAGCAAACGTATCATGGCGGCGGGCGTGCTCGGCGCGCCGGATAAATACGAACAGCCGTTTCATCAACTGGATTTTGTCGTCAGCCAGAATTTGTATAAGGGATTGTCGATGCAGGCCACGATGCAGAATCTGCTGGATGATGATGTGCTGATTACGCAGGGTGATGAAATCACGCGCCAGTTCCGCCGCGGGCGCTTTTTTAATTTCAGCGTGCGTTTGGCTTACTGATGCGGCATAAGCGTGAATCTTGAAAGAGAGGCAGTGTTTTGACTAACTGTTAAGACCCGACTTCAGGTAAAGTGTCGCCGGAATTTAACCCGCTGCACGGACACTCTGTTTTGGGACTTATGACATCTGCTGAATCAACCATTATCTTGACACGCGCCTGGTCAATGGCCTGCGTGTCCCTGCCTGCGGAAAATCCGGACCGGGCCCGAAGGCTGTCATGCTGCAAAAACTGACGCTGCTGTTTCCGCTGTGGATGGTATTGCTGGGCGCAGCAGCGTTACTTCGGCCGGAGTGGTGGATATTTCTGAATCAAGGCGCTGTCGTGGTGTTGATACTGGCCTTTATCATGCTGTGCATGGGCCTGACGCTGACCTTCGATGATTTCCGCAGAATCGCCCGCATGCCCAAGGCGGTGGCCATTGGTTTTGCGGCGCAATATTCCATGATGCCGCTATTGGCCTGGGGAATCGCTCACGGGCTTAATTTGCCGGATCATTTTGCCGTCGGCCTGATTCTGGTCGGTTGCTGCCCGGGCGGTACCGCTTCAAATCTGGTGACGTATATCGCGAAAGCGGATGTGGCGCTGTCAGTCGTTATGACGGTTTGCTCCACCCTGGCGGCCATCGTTCTGACGCCTTTGCTCACCCAGCTGTATGCCGGCGCGCTTGTTCCGGTGGATACCTGGATGCTGTTCAAACAAACCTTGCAGGTCGTGATACTGCCCATCGTTCTCGGTGTTCTGCTCAACCGCTGGATGCCGCGGCTGGTGCAATGCGTACTGCCGGTTGCGCCACTGCTTTCCGTGCTGGGCGTATGCGTGATCTGCGCGATCGTTTTTGCCGCGCATGCCGAAGCCATTCTCAACTATGGTCCCGATCTGCTTCTCGCGACAGCCTTGCTGCATGGTGGCGGTTTCTTGACCGGTTATCATCTGGCCAGATTTCTTGGTTGTCATACCCGGAGCGCACGCACGATCTCGGTTGAAGTCGGCATGCAAAATTCCGGCCTGGCGATCGTGCTGGCTAAACAGGCTTTTCCCATGTTGCCGCTGGCGCCTGTTGCGGGCGCGGTTTCAGCCGTGATGCATTCCCTGATCGGCAGCTTGCTGGCGGTTTTGTGGCGCACACGCGCAGCGCGCACTGCGCTTAAAAACCCGGCCGATCGTTTGTAAGTCGCCGCTAGTTTCAATCTACGCCACCGCGGATCTGTTCCTTCGCTTGTGTTCAGACTGTATTAATCATCTCCCAGGATTAATCAGGAACAATCGCGTGCCAGGAAGGAATCATCATGAAAAAAGTATTCATCGGCATCGTTGCGGTTATGCTGCTATGCGGTTTTCGTGCACCGAACGGCAACATTATTTCCAAAGGTGACTTGCCGGATAAATTGCTGATCAATCTGGGTGAGCCGAATGTGCGGACTGATCCGGGGCTGGTGCAGACCCGGGCATTCGGCGGAATTGTCTATATTGAACGGGAAGTGTGGATTTATAAAATTGATCAGTACAACTACCGTTTTGTCATCGAAAACGGGCAGATTACGGCCGATCATTGGTCACGGTTTTAGGAATATTGCGCAACGGGAGTCATTTTCCGGTTGTTGTCGGTGCCATCGCACTATTATGCATTGACATTGAAATGTCATATCCCTGTCATGTTGGACTGTTAGATTTGCTTCACCCTAATAAAAACTTGGAGGTGGGTAAATCATGTTTAAGCTACGTCATATAAAAGAACAATTAATTACCGCTTCGGCGCTTCTGTTGAGTGTCACGGCATTGAACGGCCACGCGGCAACCGCAACTTTCGATCCGGCATCGGGTATTGTGAACCTGCCGGTCGTCGAGGTTCTGAGCGGCGGATCATCTTCGTTTTATAACGCGCAACTGCAACTCAGCGGCAACGAATTGCAGTTGATCGCTGCCAGCCCCATTGCGGCAACAACCGGGCAGCGTAATGTTTTTGACTCTGACACAAGCGCAGTCCATATTGCTGCTGTCGTTGTCGGCGCAGATGAGTTTTACGCTAAATTAAAACTGGTGCCCGGGTCCAATCCGCTGCGTTTTACAGTGGAACAGCTCGTCAACAATGAATTTCAAGGCTGCCCAGGCTTTGCAACGGCAGGCCCTACGGCGGGATCCTGCGTGTTAAGCGGTGAAATTAAAACCAATGCCACACTGACAAAAAATACCCAATGGATTTTGGCCGGCGGTGTCTATGTCGGTGGTGACAATACCGAAAGTGCGACGCTGACGATCAATCCGGGAACCCAAATTTTTGGCCAATCCGGCGCGGATTATCTGTGGATCAGACGCGGATCAAAAATCATGGCGGAAGGCACACCGGATAATCCGATCGTGATGTCCGGGCCGAACCAGCAGTCAGCGGGAGAGTGGGGCGGCTTGGTTATTTCCGGCAACGCTCCGGTGAATGGCTGTAATGTGGGTGTGGCCGTTTGCGAGGTTCCAAATGAAGCCATTACCTCGGAGATTTACGGCGGCAATAATGCGGCGGATAACAGCGGGGTCTTGAAATATGTGCAGATTTTATTTGCCGGTTTTGCCGTGCGTCCGGATGAAGAGCTCAACGGTCTGACATTGAATGGCGTGGGTTCCGGAACTGTCATTGATTACATTCATGTACACGGCGGTCTGGATGACGGCATAGAAATGTTCGGCGGCACGGTACAAATGAAACATCTGGTGCTGACCGAAATCGGCGATGATTCCCTGGATTGGGCCAGCGGCTGGAAAGGGCGCGCGCAGTTTGTTTTGATCAAGCAGTCTACAGGTTTCGGCGACCGGGGCATTGAAGCCGATAACAACGAAAAAAATCACGACAGCCTTCCGCGCTCTCAGCCGGTTTTGTCGAACATGACTATTCTGGGCCGCCCCGATGCGACCGTGCAGGGTGTTTTATTACGCCGTGGCACCGGTGCGCAAATCTGGAATTCGGTCATCACAGGATTTCCGGTGTGCTTGATGATCGATGGCGCCGCCACTTTTGCCAATGCCGGGTCTCCGGGTAGTCTGAGCGGCGGGCTGACCATGGAAAATTCTTACGTTCAATGCGCCGCCAACTTTGAAGATGGTGATGGCGCTACATTTTCCGTGAATGACTGGTTTTTATCCCAGTCCGAAAACAAAGCGGAAGATCCTCTGCTGAGCGGCTATTTACCGGCGAGCGGATCACCGCTGACATTGGGCGGTACGGCTGTCAGCGATGCGTTCTTTGATGCAGTGGATTATATCGGCGCATTCAAGGATGCGGATGATGACTGGACAAAAGAATGGACATACCCGTTTAATTAAGCTGTTCTGACGCGGAGGTTTCCCTGCTGATCCATTGACAGAGAAATCTTCGCGCAATTCTACTGATCTCGTTCTCTCGAAAAACAATCGCCGGGTTTGCCGTTAGTGGTCCCGGCGATTGTTTTTTTATCAACAGCACCGGCTGTTTCAGGAAATTCCGCTATCACTGACACATAGTATTCATCAAAAATTCATTTTGCTGACATCGGCGTTTAACGTAAGCGCTGTACAGTGACAGCGATGGATGCGGTTTTCTACAGGACGTATCGTTTCCGGATTTATTCCGGTGATTCTCAATTTTTATGGAGCGGTTCATGAGCAAATCAGTTTTGGTGTTGCCAGTTTGTGCAGTTCTCACAACATTGGTTTATGCCGATGCGGTCATTGTCAGCGGTGCCATGAAATTCAAACCGGTGGCAGCTTCCGCGTATGTACAGACAACGGCTGATCCAGCGATTCTTGACACCGAACCCTGGGTCATTCCGGAAGGCTTTACGCAACGGATTATCTCGGATGAGAAAAATCTGGATATTTATCCTGATTCAGCCGATTGGACCGACATGAATACGGTTAACGAGACCGGAAAGCACGCGGGCCGGTATTTGTACCGTACCCACGAAGTGCGTCCAGGTGGAGATGCCTATTCAGGCGGCGCTATTTCGATTGTGGATTTGGCAACCGGAGAAGCCGGGGTTTTGGCGCAGCGTGCTGACTGGGAAGCTCTGGATGGCCTGGTATGGACACCGTGGCAGACGCTGCTGTTTGCTGAAGAAATCATGGCCGCGCAATTGCCTGACCCCGAGGCGCCTCATGCACAAAGCGGAATGCTGTACGAGTTGAAATTTGCCGGCAATGACCCGGCAACTGTGAAAGAAATCAAGGTGCGGCCCATGCTGGGATCTTTAGCCCACGAGGGCATGGCGATTGATGACGAAGGTAATGTGTATGTCATTGATGAGCACAAAAAAGGTTCCATCTATAAATTTATTCCCGATCATTATGGTGACTTGAGCAGCGGCCGGTTGCATGCGCTGCGGGTGAAGAATGGCGCCAGGACAGGTGAGGCCGAATGGGTGGCTTTGGATATGGATCAGGTGCAGATTGATGCCCGGATTGCTGCCCGGGCAGTCAACGCGACACCTTTCTGCCGCCCCGAAGATCTGGAACGCATTGGGAATACCCTCTATGCCGCCCTGACTTGTGAAGATGCCACCGATCCAGCCAATACCAGCGGCCCGGGAGCCATTCTTGCCATCAATCTGGCATCCGCTCCTAAGGTGAATTACTTCGTTCAACCCGGCGTCAATGTCCCGTTTGAAGTCAAACCAACCGGTACCACGCCAGGCGAGACCGGTTTTAAAAGCCCCGATAATCTGGCGAAAGATCACGATGGCAAATTATGGATTGTGGAAGACAATGACAACAGCGATATCTGGGTTGCCTTGCCGGATGAAGATGGTGATGGCTACAGTGATGGCGTGTATCTGTTCGCTTCCTTGAAAGACAAATCGGCGGAAGGTACCGGCATTTACTTTGGCAAGGATCCGCATACTTTATTCGTCAATGTTCAGCATTCCGGTACGGGTAATGACAAGACTATGGCAATTACCAGAATAAACGACTAGCAGGCCGTTGAAAAACTATCTGCGTTGCCGCTACGGTGTTAAAAACAGGCT
>CAZDYN010000005.1:0-22378 GCA_964509635.1 uncultured Nitrosomonas sp.
TGCGCTCGGTATGGCCAATGCGAGTTATTCAGAGTTTCCTTAAGACTCCTCGCCGCATTCGACCGGCATGCGCCATTCACAGCTTTCCTGGGTCAATTTGTGATGAAAACCGGGAGCTTATTCCGCAGTTTATTGATAGCGGCGGAAGCGGCCAAGCAGGTGATTCAAATCGGCCCCGTCCGCCAGCATAATGACTATCTACTCAAGGAATTCCTTGTTTTCTTCGATTTTTGCCGCAAATTCTTTGACTGCATGATCACTTTGCATGCCTATATTCTGCCCCATGCTTCCACTGATCATATTATCTGCATCGGCAAAGCCCATTTGCATAAAGAAAAATAAAAGCGCGAGAAGGGGTAAAAAAGGAACATACTTTCCAAGTAGGGTTTTCATGATGGTACTACCTCCAAGCAAAAATTTATGGAGTCATCGTATCGCAACAAAAACACTATTGATATTAGGGAAAATTATTGTTTTCATATAAGGGAAACCCTTATATGAGAATAAATCTATCAGGTAAACGGATTTTCCATTATTGTGCAGATATATGACCGCTTCTTTCCATCGCCTCAATACTGCGGCTATATAATCGAGCCATTTTCCTTGTGCACCATCTTCATGCCGTCACGTGCAGCGCCTTAAATAGAGTCAATACATCTTATTGATTTTATTTACCAATACACCTTCTTCCGACGCCACATTGATTCCGTATGGGAACACCAGAGTGACCGTGAACGTAACCGGTAGTTCACGATAGTTTGAGAGCGTTGCAAACACTCTCATATCACCCGGCGCATAAGGCTCGTTTCCGGGAATCACGAGGCCGGTAATGCCGGAAATTCGCTAAAAACCCTATGAATCCATCGCCTCTTTAGCAGCACTGCAATTTTCTTCTTGAATTTCCAGATAAGCGGCCATTTCATCCCACTTTTCAAACTCTTCGGTTTCCGGTCATACGATACACTGTTTATCCTAACCTTCTCATCGACTCCGGAGAACGCCCCATGAGCACAGCATTACACGAAATTGACGAACGCACCAACCTGACAGCCAACAACAAATTCGAACTGCTGTTGTTCCGATTAGGCGAAGCTCCTGGCAGCGGTCACCGGGAGTTATTTGGCATTAATGTTTTCAAGATACGTGAAATCCTGGTCATGCCAACCATCACCGCAATAGCCAATGCGCCCGACAATGTAATGGGGGTAGCCAATATTCGCGGCCAAATCATTACCGTCATCAACTTGCCGAAGGTTGTGGGTTGCACACCGAAAAAGGGAGCTTCGATTTTACTGGTTACCGAGTATGCGCGTTCAACGCAAGCTTTCGCGGTCGAAGAAGTGAATGAAATTGCGCGTCTGGACTGGAATCAGGTCATCGCTGCGGAAGGTAAGGGCGGCAGCCTGGTCACCAGCATCGCACGGCTCGATGGCGATACCGAAGGTTCCCGGCTGGCACAAGTGCTCGATGTTGAGCAGATTCTGCGCGATGTTCTGCCCGGCCCGGCCGAAGAGCTGATACCGGAAGCAATGGGACCCAGGATAAATCTTCCTGCCGGAACAATCATCCTGGCCGCCGATGATTCACCGCTCGCTCGCAGCATGATTGAAAATGGATTGAAAGCGCTCAATGTACCTTTTGTGATGACCAAGACGGGGCTCGAAGCCTGGACCCGCATCCAGGCCATGTCGGATGCTGCCATAGCCGAAGGTAAAACCATCCAGGACAAAGTCGCTCTGGTACTGACCGACCTGGAAATGCCGGAAATGGACGGATTCACACTCACCCGCAACATCAAGAACGATCAGAGATTCAAATCCATTCCCGTGGTGATACATTCCTCGCTAACGGGCGAAGCCAACGAAAATCACGTAAAATCGGTAGGCGCGGATGCCTACGTCGCCAAGTTTGTGGCCGAAGAATTGGCCGAAGCCATCCGGAAAGTGCTGGCATAGCTGCCACAGAGCGATGAGCCAGAGTATCGCCGCCCGTTATTGGAATTAAAAACACTGGATGCACTTGGATTGTATGGGCTGCACGGCCGCGCGCGCGTTCGATTCAAATGAAAACAGGTTAACGGCCGGCCCCGGTGCTTGCCGGACAATGGCAAAGCGAGGGTGAATATCGCACGCCCATCAACATTCATCAAGACACAGAGCTTCGTGTACTACATCGATACCTGGCAATCATTCCTGCAACTGCAACACACACAGGCAGCCGAAAAACGTGAATATCCGGAATGGCACAAAAACCGTCCGCGTTATTATGTGTGGGCGATTGAAATCGATCACGCCTCAGTCACTGAACGTCTGCAAAAATACCGCGCCCTTTTCCAGGATCTGCTGTTGCATCCCTATCAGCGCCAAGCGCATGTCACCGTCGCGATCAGCGGCTTTCTGAACAAACGCGTCATTCATGATGATGACATCACGCAAGCTATCGTCATAAAACAACAGGAAGCGCTGCATGCCCTGAAATCAGCCCCGTTTATCCTATCGATCGGCGGCATCAACAGCTTCTCGTCAGCGCCGTTTCTTGAAGTCATCGACCCAGTCAATTCGCTTGCGGCCATCCGGTCTATTTTGACCGGTGGCAGACAGGATTTCAGGAATACTCCCTACGTCCCGCATGTAACCCTGGGCATTTACAACGCCAATCATGCCACTGCACCCATCGCAGAAATGATCGGCAACATGGAAGAAGAACCTATCGAAATGACCGTCAATCACATCGGATTTTTTTCTTATGATGCGAAGGATATGGGGTCCTGCTTGAGGAAAGAGCATAGCGTAAGGCTGCGCTGATTCATGCCATTCCCGCTGCAATGACTCAATCGGCTCTTACGGTTGCCGGATGATTTCACGATAAATTGCTTCCATAACGCCATTGTTGTAGTCCTGAACAACAATCTGGGATTTGAAAAGCGCCTTGAGTTCAATCACGCTGATTATGACTAACAGCAACACCCCAGTAAACGCCAACCCAGTAAATAATAAAACCACGCCCATGAGAAATATAAAAAGATTAATCGAGCCCCGGATCCATTTCCCCAGATAAAAATGATGAAGTCCCGCAATAAATAAATAGTTCAGCACTGCGTAGGTATCCGGATCTTTCAAATGCTTCTCCGCCTGCTTGAAAAACAGCACTCTTTTCTCATCGGGCAATTCACGCACCAGCCTCCGGATACGCTCTTCCTCTTCCAGAATCGCTTCGTTATCTTTCATTTTTTTGCTGACCCGTACCCGCTTTGAATGTCAACGGGCCAACGTGATGATGACGGCTTCCCGTTTCCAGAACAGCATAAACCGCTTCTGCTCGACAAACTGGAACACCAGCGTCCAGCCATCCGCGGCTTCCTTGTTGAGCGTCACTTCCAGCCGCTTGATCGGAATACCGGATGCGCCGAGGAAAATCGTTCCCAATCCCCCTTCAGTCACGTGTAACACTTTGTATTCCTTGTAAGCCATGAACCAATCTCCTGTAGTTGCGAGGTTATAGACAGAAATTCAGTTTGTTGTGACTGCCGCGGGAAGATATCTATCAGCTACTATCCGCGTTGCCGCCACTACCCGGTACTTTTGCACGCTGAGCCACTCCTGAATTCCGGCAAAAGGGACAACAGCCGGCGGCACACCGGCCTTGAACGAGACGCTATGCACGTGGATCAAATCAGGAACGCCCAATGTAGAGAATCACGATAAGCCCCGCAGCCAGGATTGCCACGATGGCGTTAACCAGTATGCCCCAGCGTGCTCCGTAACCCTCAGGAAACTCAGCCGGATTCAGGGTTTTCAGAACGACCGCATACTGGCGGGACGAGTAGACCGCGGATACCGCACCCAGGGCAATAAAGGCCAACCCCAACCAGAATGTCAGCGCCATGTTAGCAGCATGTGCCTGGCTTGGCGCAATGGCATTCAATAGAAGGCCGGCGCGCTCAACCAGAAATCCGAAAGCAATCAAGGCAAGGCTGGTACGGTTCCATGCCAGCAGAGTACGCTCTGCCGCGAAGAGAACTCTAGGATCTTTGAGGTCTGACATACTTTCTCCCAAGCAAGGACTAAATTTCGAACACCCGTTCACTCCGCCATGCGCCTACTCCCAGATCACCATTTTAAAGCGCTCCTTGACGATACCAAAATAATTACACTTCCAATCGCTTTGCGCAAAGAAATCCAGGTGATGCCATTGGTCTTTCAGTTTCAGGATACGGGCTGCGGCATCATCCCAATCCGTGGCCGCGAATTTAACTTCCAGCTGTTGCTTGCGTTCCGCTACTTCCGCAAAATCAAAGCCGTCATATTCCCAGTGCAGCACTTCAAAGACATTACCGGCGCGATCGGCATAGTCCATACTGAAATCCAGCCCCCACTTGGGACGCATGCGGATGATTTTGTAGACCAGCGGATTGATCTGCGCCCAGCTTTCGAGCTGTTCCAAGGCTTCGCCGGTATATCCTTTGCGCTCAAATAACAAACTGTGATTGAGCACGGCCCCCTCCACCCGTTCCGGTTGCGTGAACCAGGGTGCCTTTAAAGCACGCCGATGTTCGCGATGCGCTTTCGCAGGCGTTAAGTTGATCTCGGCATAGCGTTGTTCCAAATCGGTCAAGTCGTAGCCGTTTTGATCGAAAAGCGCCAAATCATGGGCTGCCGGCGGATTCAAACTTTTCAGCGGCCGGTCCCAATAACCGCCGGGATTGAATTGGTGATGGGTTAAATCAAGATAACTCATGAATAAAAAAATTGTTTTCCGGTTAACAGGTTATCAAAACCCATCAAACATTGACACGCGGTCTTCCGTACAACTCGCGCAACTCGTCCTTGGCTTGTTCCAGCACATCGCGCTGCCGCGCGGGCAAATGCCTTCCCGCCCGGTTGATATAAAAATTGAGCATCGCCATCGCCGACGCAAACGGCGCCACCTTGCGCCGCTGACTATTGTCGGCGGATCGCTTCAGCGACAACGCAATTTTGCGCGGATCATTCCAGGAAAAAACACCGGGTTCAAGATCCAAGGCATTACTGGTTTCGGTGACGTGATGAAACCAGTTTTGAGAATTATTTTTGGGCACTAGAGTTATAACCCAATGATAGGGCACTGATGAATAACAAAAACCTTTGCTATATCTCAAATCGCAATGAACCATCATGATTAATTACTATGATCCGCTCAAAGCATGAAGGTTTAGTAATATTCTGCACAATATCAACTGTGTCATCTTTATCCATGCAGTAAATATGATCAACTAGCAACAACCACCAACGATTATATTTTTGATTTATTTTCTTCTCCTTTTCTTTTATGCAATGTTTAATCGTTTCTGTATATCGACCTACCACCCAAACTATACTATCTTCATCGGAATCAATTTTGATCTCATATTTATGAGACAGTTTTGAGCTTCTTGCTACGAACTTTAGAAATACGTTACTGCTTAATTTATATTCGAAAGGAATAATTTCGTCCTGCTTCTGAAAAGCATCGATTGCTTCCCTAACTATTTTCTCAGAAACATCAAGCTTTCCTTCAACTCTCTCATAACACAAAGCTACCGAAAAATTATTAGTTTCAGCGTCGTAGCTTGAAAATACTTTTGCTATCCTCTTATATAGAGGTATTGCTGTTTCTTCTAATCCTTTTGTGCTTCCGTCGTCGTCACAGTACTGTTGATTAAGCCTTCTTACCTCTACAGCTATTGAGTTCTCAATCAAAAAATCGGGAGAGATGTTTCCATCAGGTTCATAAATGACGCCATGATGATATTCTTCCAAAAATTTTTTTGCGACAGCTTCTTCCGGTTTCATTCCTATCCCCCACATGCAACTTCAAAAGTTCAATCATCTTCACACTTTCCCATTCGAAACATTAACTTCTTATCCACGAGCTCTCCAATCTTACAACATCCACCAATCCCGTATTTTTTTGAGCATCTATTTTCGAATCAAACGGCACCACTCCCAGCAACAGACCCTCCAGCCGCCGCTCCAGCGTCGCGGTATTTTCCGCCAGCACCAGCATCTGCGGATCGATACAATTCGCCACCCAGCCTGCCAACGGCAGACCGGCCGCCTTGATCGCTTGTGCGGTCAATAAGGCGTGATTCAGGCAACCGAGGCGCATGCCGACCACCAGGATCACCGGCAGATTCAATGTCTTCGCCAGATCCGCGCCGGTCTGGTGCTGATTGACCGGTACCAGAAACCCGCCGGCACCTTCGACGATGACGATATCCGCTGTTGCGCTAAGCTCCCGGTAAGCGCGGCGAATGACCGCGAGATCGATTTCCACGCCCGCTTGCTGCGCGGCGATATGCGGGGCAATGGGTGGATCGAACGCGTAGGGATTGATGTGTTGACGCGATATATTCACGTTACTGGCGGCGAGCAACAGTTCGACATCCAGCCACTGACCGTTTTCGCTACCGGCTGCAACCGGCTTCATGCCGGCCACTTTCTTGCCCTGCGCTGCAAATGCGTGCAGCAACGCGCAACTGACAGTGGTTTTGCCGATGCCGGTATCGGTGCCGGTGACAAAAAAACCTTTACCCATGCCTAAGGAATCAGGCCGAGTTGGCGGCGCGTTTCCGGCGTCAGTATCGAGCGGCGATCCAGTGGCTTCCAGGCGTGGCCGTACACCACTTCGAAGGTGGCGGGCAGTTTGCCGTCACGGCGCAGTTTTTCGTAAGCTGCAATGGCTTGCTGCCATTTGTTTTTGCCCATCAATCCCTGCTGCCTGCCCTGCAATACGTTATGCGCGCCGATGGCTTTCAAATCGCGCATCACGCCGATGACATCGGAATACGTCAGCGTGATGTATTCCATGTCCATCACCGGCGTGGAAAAGCCGTTGTGCACCAGCAAATCGCCGATGTCGTGCATGTCGATGAAGCGGTTCACGTGGCTGAAATTATCTGCCTGCGCGAACGACTGGCGCAGTTCCTTCAGTGTATCCGGGCCGAAGGTGCTGAACATCAGCAGACCGTCAGTACGCAGAATGCGATGCATTTCGGCGAATGTGTGTTCCAGGTCATTGCACCATTGCAGCGCGAGATTCGACCAGATCATGCCGGCACTTTCATTTTTGAACGGGATTTGCTCAATATCGGCGCACACATAATCCGCGCGCTGCTGCAATGGCAACAGACGCTGCCACCAGGCGGTGTTGGGGCGCGCGTGCGACAGCATCGCCCAGGCGATATCGACGGCGATCAGATGGCTGGCGGGATAACGCTTGGCCAGTTGCTGGCTGCCGTAACCGGTACCGCTGCCGGCATCGATAATGACATCCGGCCGGTATTTGATGTATTCCAGGCGTGCCAGCATGCGGTTGCTGATTTCACGTTGCAGCACCGCTGCCTGGTCGTAGCTGGCGGAAGCGCGCTCAAACGCGGCGCGCAGTTGTTTTTTATCAAGCGTGTATTCGGAATTCATTGAGGCAAGTCACAAATTGTTCTGGATAGGATAAAAAAGGCGCGTGGCCGCAGTGCGGAAACATCACCCGTTGCGATTGCGGTAATTGCTGATGCATCCAGCCGGCAGCGGCGGGATGGGTAATCACGTCATTTTCACCGTGCAATAATAAAACCGGTTGCTGAATCGCGCCGACGCGGTCACGCAAATCGCTCTGCTGCAAAATCCTCAAACCTTTCTCCAAAGCACCGGGATCAGGCTCTGCGCGTTGGAAGAAGTGCTTGCGCAGTTGCGGCAGAATCCTGCCGTCATCACGGTCGCCGCTCATTTGCAACGTCAGGAAGCGGTTGATCGTGGCGGCATAGTTGAGTTTCAGATTCTCCAGAAACAGTTGCAGCAATTTGCGTTCCATGCCCGATTCCCAGTCATCGCGCCTGGCAAAACAAGGGGTAGTGGAAATCAGCACCAGCTTCTCGACGCGTTCCGGTTCACGCAGCGCCAGTTCCATCGCGATCTGCCCGCCCAGCGACCAGCCGCCCAGCATGCAGCGTTCCGGCAGCATCTCCGTGATGATCCCGGTCAGATGATCCAACGTTCCGGGCTCACACGCGGGGCTCAGGCCATGTCCGGGCAAGTCCACCAGATGCAAGCGGAATTGTTGCGCCAATTGATCGCGTACGTTGCCCCAAATGCCGCTGTGCATCGCCCAGCCGTGCAATAAAACCAGATCGGGGCCCTGCCCCAAGGTTTCAATATGCAATGGCGTCATGATAATGCCAGCTCGTGCAAGGCTTGTGTCAGGCACGAAACATCGTGAGGCTGGTGCGCGGCAGATAGCGAAATACGCAATCGCGCCGTGCCCTGCGGCACCGTCGGCGGACGGATCGCGGGCACCAGAATGCCTCTGTCGCGCAACCCCTGGCTGATGCGTATTGTTTCGGCGTTGTCACCGATCAGCAAAGGTTGAATCGGCGTGCTGGAAGGCAGCAATTTCCACGGCAATGACTGCAAGCTTTCCCGCAGTTGCGCAAAGTTTTGCGCCAGCGCTTCGCGCCGCCATTCATCCTGTTCTATCAGTTTCAAACCCGTCAATAGTGCGTGCGCTAACAGTGGCGGCGTAGCGGTGGTGTAAATATAGCTGCGCGCGGACTGAATCAAGGTTTCGATCACGTCCGCTTGCGCCGCGACAAATGCGCCGGATACACCGGCCGCCTTGCCGAGTGTGGCCATGTATACGATATTCGGCGAATGACACTTACCACGATGCGGCATGAATAAGCTGCCTCGCCCCTGCTCCCCCAGCACGCCAAAACCATGCGCATCATCCAGCAGCAGCAGCGCATGATATTTCTCGCACAAAGCCACCAGTTCCGGAACAGGCGCGATATCGCCTTCCATGCTGAACACCGCATCACTGATCACCAGCTTGCGGCGGGCATCGGTTGCCGCCAGGCGCCGTTCCAATGCAGCGAGATCGAGATGCGGATACCGGATGAATCTGGCGCGTGACAATAAGGCGGCGTCGTTCAACGAGGCATGATTCAGCTTGTCGGCAAAAATGGCATCTTCACGTCCAACCAGAGCAGTCACGGCGCCGATATTGGCCATATAACCGGTGGAAAACAACAAGGCTTGCGGGAAACCGCTGAACCGCGCCAGGGTTTCTTCCAGCATGTGATGCGCGCAAGAGTGGCCATTGATGAGATGCGAAGCGCCCGCCCCCACGCCGTACCGGCGCGCGCCTTCACCAGCCGATTCGATCAGATCCGGGTGATTGGCCAGCCCGAGATAATCATTGCTGCTGAAGGCCAGGTAATCCCGCCCGTCAATGGTGATATGGCTTGCCTGCGGACTATCGACGACTTGCCGGACGCGCCGCAGCCCTTTTTGTTCGCGCACGCACAGTTGTTCGGCCAGATCCGGATACATCTATGACAGCGCGTGCAGTCCCAATTTGTCCAATAATGCCCGGTCGCGATCCGTTTCCGGATTTCCCGTCGTCAACAGCTTATCGCCATAAAAAATGGAATTGGCGCCCGCGAGAAAACACAGCGCCTGCACGGCTTCGGACATTTCCTGGCGCCCCGCGGACAAACGCACCATGGCTTTCGGCATGGTAATCCGCGCGGCGGCGATAGTGCGGACAAATTCGAGCGGATCGAGCGCAGCGGTGCCATGGAGCGGCGTGCCTTCAACCTGCACCAGATGGTTGATCGGCACCGACTCCGGATAAGGATTCAGATTGGCCAATTGCGCGATCAACCCGGCACGTGAACGGCGGGTTTCCCCCATGCCGACAATACCGCCGCAACACACGTTGATTCCGGCATCACGCACTTGCTGCAACGTGTCCAGACGATCCTGATACTGCCGCGTGGTAATGATTTCCTCATAATATTCCGGCGCGGTATCGAGGTTATGATTGTAATAATCCAGACCCGCTTCACCGAGCTGCTGCGCCTGACCCGGTTTCAGCAAACCCAATGTCGCGCAGGTTTCCATGCCGAGTGATTTGACCGCGCGCACCATTTCGGTCATTTTGTCCATGTCCCGCTGTTTTGGACCGCGCCACGCGGCACCCATGCAGAACCGCGAAGCGCCCTTGGCTTTTGCTGCCGCAGCGGCAGACACCACTTCATGCAGCGACAGCATGTCCTGATTCTCGACACCGGTATGATAGCGCGCCGCTTGCGGGCAATAACCGCAGTCTTCCGGGCAACCGCCGGTTTTGACTGAAATCAACGTGGATAATTGCACACCGTTGGCGTCATGATATTGGCGATGCACGCTGCGCGCGCGGAAAATCAAATCGTTAAAAGGCTCGTCCAGCAGTGACTCAATGTCTGCCACACTCCAGTATGCTGAGTCCTGCGGTTTTCCGATTATATTACTTTCATTTTTTTGTGCTTTATTGCTTGTCAGTGAATCCGGATTCATGTCAATTTACCTGTTGTTCTGTTTAAAATACTGCAATGATCACGCCCTTTGCCGATAGCCCTGGATGATCAGAATTGAATTAACGTGGCCTATTTTACCACCACCCATTTTTAAACGACCGATTAAATACTGTGCGGATCCTGATCCCAAAAAACTGCCTGCTGTGCGGCATAGCCGCCCAGCAGGATTTTTGTGAACCTTGCTACCATGATTTGCCGCAACTGCCAGCTCACCGCTGCCCCATCTGCCTATGGCCGGTGCCGACAGCGGAAACCTGCGGTGCTTGTCTGAGAAAGCCGCCTGCATTTACGCGCACCATCGCAGCATTGCGTTACACCTTTCCTGCCGACGCGTTGATTCATGCGCTAAAGTATCAATCCAATCTGGCTATCGCGCCGATTCTTGCCAATCTGCTTATTACCCGGCTCAAAACGGCACCAGAGATGCCGGATATCATCATGCCGATGCCGCTGCACCCGATCCGGTTGCGTGAACGGGGATTTAATCAGGCGATGGAAATCAGCCGCCATATCGCGAAACAAATGGGGATTGTCTTATTACCCGATAGCTGCAGCCGCGTCAAACATACGCCACCGCAAACCGGATTCCCATGGAAAGAGCGGCAGAAAAATATCCGCAAGGCTTTTAGCTGTAAAATTGATCTATCGGGCAAACATGTTGCACTGGTCGATGACGTCATGACGACGGGCGCCTCATTGAACGAATTAGCTGAAGCATTACGTAAGCGAGGTGCTGCTGAAATCAGCAATTGGGTGATTGCCCGAGCCCTGCCACAGATAAAGCCAATCGGCCCGTACGCGGACTAACCATTTCATCATTATTTCATCCGTATGTTTAATGTCATCCTTTATCAACCTGAGATTCCGCCTAATACCGGCAATATCATCCGTCTGTGTGCCAACACCGGCATACAGTTGCATCTGGTTAAGCCGCTTGGTTTTCCGCTTAAAGACAAACAGTTATTACGTGCCGGTCTGGATTATCATGAATTCGCTTCAATCAAAGTGCATGAAAGCTGGGCAGATTGCTGTCAAGTCCTGCAAGGACATCGCATGTTTGCGATCACGACGAAAGGAACACAGCGTTATGACAAGGTATCATACAACGCCGGCGATGCTTTTCTGTTTGGCGCGGAAAGCTGCGGACTGCCTGCTCACATCATGACAGCTTTTCCGCAAGATCGCCGCATCCGGGTGCCGATGATGGCCACCAGCCGCAGCTTGAATTTATCCAACGCCGTAGCCGTTATTGCTTACGAAGCGTGGCGTCAAACCGGATTTTCCGCAGGTGTTTAGCCCGAATATTTCATAAATTGACACGCGCGCTCACTTGCCTTCTGATTAATAAGAAAGATTTTGTTCAGCCGGGTGTATGAGTCACTACACACCACTCTTTCTCAAAACTTCCCTATTAATCAAAATTCTGCGTGATCATCACGCGAATTTATGAAATATTCGGGTTAGGAGATTTTATTGCAGATTCAGATTATCACTTAGGATACGCGGCGTTACAAAAATCAACAACTCACGCTTATCGTCCACTTTAGAGGTGTTCTTAAAGACATTACCCAGCACGGGAATATCCCCCAGCATCGGAACCTTGTTGACCACTTCATTTTCGGTCCGGTCAAAAATACCGCCAATCACCACGGTTCCACCATTCTCCACCAGCACCTTGGTTGTTACTTGTTTGGTGTTAATCGGCGGCGGCAGAAACTGGTTGATCGGCGTGCCGATCTTGTCCTGATTGACACTCAATACCATATCGATCTGATTATTATAGGTAATCAAAGGTTTGACCTTCAAACTCAAGGTCGCATCCATAAAGCGGATGCTGGTGGCACCACTGCTGGTTGCCTGTTGATAGGGAACCCGGTCACCTTGCTCGATCACGGCTTCCACCCCATGTGCCGTTACGACACGAGGGCTGGCGATCACTCTTCCTCTCCTGTCTGTTTCAAGCGCCGACAATTCAAGATTGATCAACCGGCCATTGTTGATCTTCATCAGACTCAAACCCAGCGCAGCCGGCCCGCCCAGTAGCCCGGTCGCAGCCGCCGCCGGTAAATTGACGTTCAGATTATTGGCGCCCCCCACCGAGCCGCCGCCAGCTAAAGCGCTGGAACCTGTCAAATTGCCTGATATACCTAAATTTTGACCACCCAAACCGGTAGAATTCTGGATCCCGAACCGCGCACCCAAATTGCGGCTGAATGTTTCTATCGCTTCAACAATACGCGCTTCAATCATGACCTGCCGCTCAAAAACATCCAGTCTCTGGATGCGTTTTCTCACTTCATCCAGTCTGACGGGAATATCGGTAACCGTAACCGTATTACTGATTTCATCCAGGTTAATGGTCCCGCGTTTACTGAGCATGCCTTCAAAGGATAACGAATTCACTCTGCGATGATTCAGATGAAATATTTCGGTATGCAGCGGTTCCATTTCGGTTATTTGCAGCTTCGCTTCCATATCCAGCAGTTCTCTGTCCGCCATTTCCTTACGCGGCGCAACAAAAATCACATTGCCCGTCTTGCGCTTATCCAGGCCATGCGCTTGCAGGACAATATCGAGCGCTTGATCCCAAGGAACATCCTTCAGGCGTAATGTCAGGTTTCCGCCAACCGAATCACTGGCGATGATGTTGAGATTGGTAAAATCAGCGATCACTTGCAATACTGCGCGCACTTCGACATCCTGGAAATTCAGCGATAACCTCTCTCCGGTATAACCGCCATTGACACGATTCCTTCGCGCTGATTCCTCTTCTTCTTCTGTCAACGCCCGCACCTCCAGAACAAACCGTGTGCCGGATTGCCGCGCGGAGTGCTCCCAGCGGCCGCCGGATTTCACTATCATGCGGACATTATCGCCTTTCTTGGATGTTTCAATGGTATGCACGGGCGTAGCGAAATCCACAACATCAAATCGTCTTCTCAAGCTCGCGGGAAGCAGCGTATCCACAAACTCGACAAAAATGTTATCACCTTGCTGCTGCACATCAACGCTCGCACCCGCTTTTGTCATATCGACTTCTATGCGGCCTTCACCATTCGCGCCGCGCCGGAAATCGATATCCTGCAAACTATTCATATACTTATTGGGTGTTTCTTCTGCAAACTGGATCACTGCGTCAGTCGCTTGATTCTCGGCCACACTTACCAGTCTGATTAACAGTAAATTTCCTTGCGCCCGGACATCGTGCCGCATGAGTCTTGATAAATTCAGCACCAGCCGTGTCCGGTCTCCGACCTGCACGATATTGATACTGCGTAAATCTCCTTCCGTGGCTTCTTGCATGTTCCTGCCCAGATCATTGGCAACATCATAGAAGTCAAAATAAATCCGGTACGGATTATCCAGCGCGACACCGGTTGGAAGTAATTGCAGCGGCTGATCAAGCGTAAGTTTGGCAATGACCTCGCCATTCTGAAAAGTGGAAATATCGATGGCCCGGATAGCGTTTTTCGATAAAGCCGCCTGCTCGGCTGAAATGATGGTTGCAAAAAAAAACAGCAACGCTGCTGTAACCACGTTTAGGCTATATCTTTTCATTATTGGTAGCTTCATGGTTTTATTCCTAGTCTTTCAACATAAGCGCGCTTGTTCGCTCAACCCATTCATTCACACCATCCTGCACTATTTCCAGGAGTTTAACTTCTGATTCGGAGATATGATTGATTCTGCCAAAATTCTGCCCCAAGTAATTTCCGATTGTTACACGAAACAATGTGCCTTCCGGAGATTTGATCAAGGCAAAAATCATATCCTGCCGTTGCAGCGAGCCTACCATGGAGAGACTCTCCAGCGGATAAGATTCCAGTACTTCCTTGCGCCGGTTCAAATCAGGTTGAATTCCATTCATGATACTTTGCGCTTGATCACTTTTACGGGGTGCAAATGGATTGGGAATATCAAAAGCCTGGTAAGTAAAAGACTGGTACGGTCTGACCTTCGGCAATGGATCAACTTTCCCTTGCAAACCCTCCGCAGAACTTTGAATAAAAGCTTCCAGATCACTATAGTCATTCTGACTACAGGCTGTCATCATGCTCAAAGAAATTGCAAGCAATACTAGCAGAGATATGTTTCTCTTCATAATCTATCTGCCTCCGCTCTGCTTGGCTATCTCTTCTTCATCCAGATAGCGGAATGTTTTCGCGACCGCATCCAGCACCAGCCTCCCGTCAGTTCCGGGTTTGATGTTGATATCATTAAGCGTGACAATCCGTGGCAATTGTGCTATATCACTGGCAAATGCGCCGATATCATGATAGCCGCCAGTCACTCGGATTGAAACCGGGAGTTCGGCATAAAATGCATGTATCGTTTCTTGCGCCGCCGGTTTAAATAATTCAAACTGTAATCCGCGCCCTAATCCGGCTTGATTAATATCCACCAGCAGCGCTTCCATTTCTGATTTATCCGGAAGTTGTTTCAGCAAGGTACCGAGCGACTGCTCTATCTCTTTTAATTGCAAGCGCATTGCGGTTAAATTAACAGCACTTCTTTTCTTGATCAAATAGGTACTTTTTAACGTTTCTTCCTCGGCTTGAATGCTCTCCAGCGTTTCGATTTGTTCCTGCCAGACTAGGAAATGACCCGCAGCGATAATGGCAATAAATAAAATTGCAAGTGCAACAACCTTAAATGCTACCGGCCAATTCCCTGCCTGATTGATATCAAGCTGGCGCAATTCAATAATGAGATTATTCATTGCCATTATTTTTATAATTATCCGGCTGAATTGGAAAGCGAGCTTTGCGTTTCATCGATCGAAGTTCGCTTGAGCTTTATTTTCATATTAAACTCGTTCTGGCGGGCATTATTCACTGTGATTGCCTTAATTTCTATTAATAGCGGTGACATGAGCCAGGGAGAAGATTCCAGGTTACGCATTAAGGTTGAAACCCACCCGTTGGATTGTGCATAGCCTACCAAAGTTATATCGTGATCTTCTTGCTTGATACTTTGCAAATACACACCATCCGGCAGTAACCTTACCAGTTGATCCATTAAATGAACAACTTCAGACCGGCTATTTTGCAAAGTCTCAACAACTTGTTTGCGCGACAGTAATTCTTGCGTTTGCGTCTTAATTTCTCTGATTTCCGAGATTTCTTTATCCAGAATGGCAATTTGGTTATTCAGATATTGGTTGCGGCCATTCTGATACTCAATTTCTCCGGCAATCATCTCATGGATGCCCCAGACAACAGTAACTGCCAAGAAACCCGCCAGACCTGCCAGAACTGCAATCAGCCGCTGCCTTGCTTTACGTTTGAGTTCACGATGCGGTAGTAGATTAATCCGGATCATGATGGATCGAAGCTACGCAACGCCAAGCCACAGGCAATCAACAAAGAAGGCGCATCGAGGTTAAGCTGCCGCGGGATAATGCGGCTCGATAATTCCATATTTGAAAAGGGATTCACAACCAGTGTACTGACTTGCGTGCGCGATGCGATGATTGCATCTAAACCGGGAATAACCGCGCAGCCGCCTGCTATGAAAATATAGTTAACTTCGGTATATTGCGTTGAAGTATAGAAGAATTGAATCGCACGCATTACCTCGATCGCCAGTGTCTCGCAAAATGGCTGCAAAACATCTGCTTTGTAATTTTCCGGCAGATCGCCGCCACGCTTGGCAGTCTCAGATTCTTCCAGCGAAAGGTTAAATTGATTATGAATTTCCTGAGTCAACTGATTGCCGCCAAACGGCTGATCTCGCGTATATAATGACTCTCCGTTAAGAAGCACATTAATTTTCATGACCGTCGCGCCAATATCAACCAGTGCGATGATTTGATCTTTTCCGCCGCCAGGTAATTGACTCAGCGTTAATTCAAATGCTGCCTGCGCTGCATAAGGCTCAACATCCATAATGACCGCCTTGAGGCCGGCAGCTAAGGCGACGGCAACACGATCTTCCACTTTCTCTTTACGCGATGCTGCGATCAGAACTTCAACTTCTTCAGGATTATCCGGAACAGGTCTGGTTACTTGAAAATCCAAGTCAACTTCATCCAGAGGAAACGGTATATATTGACTGGCCTCATTTTCAACCTGAAAAACCAAGTCATCTTCGCGTTGCCCGGCCGGAACAACAATTCTTTTGGTAATGACATCCGTCGCGGGAAGCGCAAGCGCCACGTTTTTTTGCCGCGTTCCCATTCGCTTCCATCCGCGTTGCAAGCACTCGCTTACCGCTTCCATATTTGCAATTGCGCCATCCAATATCGCATCCGCCGGCATGGATTCTATCGCATAGCGCTCAATCCGGTAGGTTTGGCTTTTACCCTCTTGTGATAATTCGACGATTTTCACGGAAGAAGAACTGATATCCACACCAATTAAAGGTGGCGACTTCATCTCAAAGAAGTCTAGGTTGATATTCAAATTTCCCTTGAACATTGGCTGGTTAGAAGCGATACTCGCAAATTATAAATTACCATATTTGAGCTGAATTTATGTAAACTAACCATCATTTTATTCGCATAAATTCAATAAACTTATTCAGCAGGTCCAATAACTGATACTAATTTTGCCAGAATTCAAGAAATTCCATTTAAAGAAAAGCAATATATATACCCCCTATAATTTTGTATTCTAACAAACATATCACTCAATAAATCCAAATTCATGTTTTCTCGCTGGCTGTATTATCTTTTTATCGCATTTTCCGCATTAGGTTTGATCGGCGTATTACTCGCGGGATTTGCCGCGCTGGTCATATATTCCAACTTACCATCATTGGATACTCTGACCGATTATCGTCCCAAAATACCTTTACGCATATATAGCGACGAAGGTTTGTTAATAGGTGAGTTTGGCGCGGAACGCCGCAATGTTGTAAATATTTCTGAAGTACCGGCGAATCTCAAACAAGCAATTCTCGCGGCTGAAGATGATCGCTTCTATGAACATGGCGGCGTTGATTATCTGGGTGTACTCCGTGCCGCTTATTCAAATTTTTCCGCCGGTAGCGTGCGCCAGGGCGCCAGTACAATAACCATGCAAGTAGCACGAAATTTTTTCCTGACAAGGGAAAAAACACTGACAAGAAAATTCAGTGAGGCGCTGCTGGCGTTTAAGATTGAGCATAGTCTTAGTAAAGACAAAATTTTAGAATTATATGTCAATCAAATTTACCTGGGCCAGCGCAGCTATGGCTTTGCAGCAGCAGCGCAAATATATTTCGGGAAATCATTACAAGAAATCGATATCGCTGAGGCCGCCCTGCTAGCCGGACTACCCAAGGCACCTTCCAGTTATAATCCCATCAGCAGTCCCAAGCGTGCCAAAAGCCGGCAACTTTATGTATTGGGACGATTGCATAAGCTGAATTACATTTCAAGCAAAGAGTTAAGTGAATTAGAGAAACAACCCATTATCGTGAAGAAGCAATCGACAGTCTTGGCAATGCCCGCTGATTATGTCGCCGAAATGGTTCGCCAAGTGATATACGACCGGTACCAGGAAGAATCGTACAGCAAGGGTATCAAAGTCTATACAACCATCCGTCAATTGGATCAGGTAGCCGCATATCAGGCATTACGTAAAAATGTAATTGAATACGACAGGCGCCGTGGTTATCGCGGCCCCGAAGCCTATGTTGATTTATTGAAGAACGGAACGAATCAGGAAAAAACACTTGATGATACTTTGGATGAAGTTTATGACAGTGATGATATTTATGCAGCCATCGTATTAGCGGTTAAGTCCGGAACTGTGCAGGTTTATCGTAAAGGTGGTGAAATCATTGAGATCACCGGTGATGGACTTAAATTTGCACAGAAGTTTCTTATGGAAAAGAAAGAACCCGGAAAAAAATACATCACCCCGGGTGCATTAATTCGCATACAAAAAGACCAAAAAAATGTATGGCATATCGTTCAGCTCCCTGAAATAGAAGCGGCACTTGTTTCACTTGATCCCAATGATGGCGCTATCCGCGCTTTAATCGGCGGATTCGATTTTTACAAAAATCAATTCAATCACGTTACACAAGCATGGCGGCAGCCTGGATCAAGCTTTAAACCTTTTATTTATTCCGCAGCCCTGGAAAAAGGATTCACACCTGCCACAATCATTAACGATGCTCCACTCTCATTCAGCGCAGCCCAGACCGGCAGCCGTTCATGGGAACCGAAAAATTTTGATGGAAAATTTGAGGGTCCGATGCGCATGCGCACTGCATTGGTTAAATCAAAGAATCTCGTCTCAATTCGGATACTCCAGGCGATCGGTATACAGTATGCTCAGGATTACATTAGCCGGTTTGGATTCGATGCTGATCGCCATCCTCCCTATTTACCAATGGCATTAGGCTCCGGTTCGGTCACGCCGATGCAAATGGCTGCCGGATATGCTGTTTTTGCGAATGGCGGTTCCCGCGTTGCGCCTTATTTCATAAAAAGAATTGAAGATGAAAAAGGCAACATTCTCGAACAATTCCAACCTATAACAGTTACAAATGGCGCGAAACGTGTCATTGATCCACGCAATGCATTTATCATGACAAGCATGATGCAGGATGTCGTCAATCACGGCACTGCTGTCAAAGCTAAGCAACTTGGACGTACCGATCTAGCCGGAAAAACCGGCACTACCAGTAATTTTGTTGACGCTTGGTTCTGTGGTTTTCAGAAAGACTTGGTGGCCATTGCCTGGACAGGTTACGACGAACCCAAATCGCTTGGAAATAATGAAACAGGAGGCCGTGTCGCATTACCAATCTGGATGGATTATATGGGGCCGGTCCTTAAGAACATGCCTATAGCTGAGTACAGACCTCCCAGTGGTATTGTTGCAACTAAAATTAATTCAGAAACAGGGTTTAGGGAATCAGCAGGAAATATAATGGAATATTTCTTTAATGAGCAACTCCCCCCGCTTGTGGATACCCCTGCTGATAGTGCCCCGATCGTGACAAGGGATCTAAAAGATCAATTGTTTTAATATCAATCACATTTTATACATTACGATTCAACCACTTTGCTGCTTCTATTGCATAATAGGTCAAGATACCATCTGCGCCCGCACGTTTGAAAGCAAGCAACGCTTCCAAAACACAAGCCTCTTCATTTAACCATCCATTAATTGCGGAAGCTTTGAGCATGGCATACTCACCACTGACTTGATATACAAATGTCGGAGCACCGTATTGCTCCTTCACCCGGCGTACAATATCCAAATAAGGCATACCAGGCTTAATCATCACCATATCAGCGCCTTCATTCAGATCCAATCCAACCTCCCATAAGGCTTCATCGGAATTTGCCGGATCCATTTGATAAGTATATTTATTGCCGGCGCCTAGGTTAGCGGCGGATCCAACTGCATCACGAAATGGGCCATAAAAACTAGAAGCATATTTAGCCGAATAAGCCAGTATGCGCGTATGAATAAACTGTTGGCTATCCAAACTGTTCCGGATAGCTGCAATACGCCCGTCCATCATGTCGGATGGTGCCACAATATCCGCACCTGCTTGAGCATGAACCAATGCCTGTTGACTAAGAACATTAACCGTTTCATCATTCATTACATAACCATGTTGATCAAGCAAACCATCTTGACCATGACTGGTATAGGGATCTAGTGCAACGTCTGTAATAATGCCCAAGTCAGGAAAATTTTTCTTTAATTCTCTAACGACCTTGGGCACCAGTCCATCAGGATTATATGCTTCATTCGCGGTGAGGCTCTTAAGCTCAGCATCAATAACCGGAAAAATAGCCAACGCTGGAATACCCAGTTGCAAACAATTTTCTGCTTGTACCATCAAGAGATCGATACTTTGCCTTACTACACCCGGCATTGATTTAACATTCTCGCTACGATTTTTCCCATCTAAAACAAAAACAGGGTAAATCAGATCATCGCAACGCAGATGGCATTCTTGCATTAGACGGCGGGAAAACTTGTCACGACGCATGCGCCGCATTCTTCTTTGAGGAAATTGACTAAAGGAATACATAATATGAAAAACAATAAAATAAAAAAACTTCTACGTGGGAACTAATTAGAGCGGAATAAGCTCATACTGACAGACATTCTTGTCTCCCCTGTCTTTCCTCCCTGAGACAGGACCTTAAGTGATATTAAGGAGATTCCACCCCGGTTTTACTCCCCTTTAACCGGGGTTTTTTATTTGCTCCAAGGCATTATCTAATGAACATGATTTCACATGATCATTTATCCATTCTTGAATTACCGATAATGCTTCATCAACTCCAAAAGGTGACAGGCTGGAAAATAACTGAACACTACAATTTGGGTAAATACTGTTGAGATATAGCGTTACCTCATTTAAGGTCGATTTTGCTTGCAGCTTACTCAGCTTATCAGCTTTGGTCAGTAAAATATGCACTGCTTTACCAGTTGACGCAAACCAATCTAGCATTTGAAGATCGAGATGTTTTAGTGGATGGCGTATATCCATAATCAACACCAGACCTTTGAGCGCTTCACGTGTCTGAAGATAATTGCTGAGTAATTTTTGCCAGTGGTGGCGTACAGAGTCAGGAACCTTCGCATATCCATAACCTGGTAAATCAACCAAAAACTGATTGGTTTTTAATTGAAAAAAATTAATCTGTTGTGTACGACCGGGAGTTTTACTGACAAAAGCTAATCGGTTACGATTGGTTAATGTATTAATGACGCTCGATTTACCGGCATTGGAACGGCCAGCAAAAGCGATTTCAATATCGGAATGCAATGGCAGGTCTCTATCTTCGTGTACCGATGTGAAAAAGCTTGCATTCAAGAATCGAGTCATATGAATCTCATAAGATTAAATTATCTGAATTTAGCAAAGTATCTTCAGCAATAACAACTAATCCTTCCAAGACCAAATTGTCAATAACACGCAGAGGTAATTTAATATAAGGTATTAGTGAAGAGGCACCACCACCACTAATAATACAATTGGCGTTGTCTACAGACAGATCCAACCGTTTGGAAAATACTTGATGCATGCGTTCAATCGCACCAATCAAACAATGCACTACACCTGTCTGTATGGCATTGTTTGTACTCACTGGAAAATCTTCATAAATACCGAATTCGGCGCCATTTAATTGTGTTCCCGCATGAAGACTTTGTAGCATAAGGTTCTTACTAGGAAGAATAATTCCGCCTAAAAATTTTCCATACTTCGAAAGCACGTCAATCGTTACAGCAGTGCCCACAATAATAACTAAACAAGCATCGCGATAAATATGCCAAGCTGCAACTAAAGCAGCCCAACGATCGCTACCTAATTGACTAGGATTCGAATAACTATTTGAGACGCCACACAAAGAAAAGCTTGATTTCAACCAAATTACCTTTACCGACCACCGTGAAAGCAAATCACATAGTCTTTCTCGCGTTATCTCTCGTCCAACATGAGATACAATAATGAGCGTTGGTTCTGGAAGAATGATAAATTCTATCTCTAAACGCGATACTTCTTCAAAGTATGTATTTCCATGTTTTAGCCAGCAATCATTACTTGATAAACCCCATTTAATATATGAATTACCTGAATCTATGGCTAATATGTAAGACATTACTTAGTATCGCATTTCAACCGTAATGATAGATCACCAATATGATATGAATTCTTACCAGCATCGCTAATCAAGCAAATAGAACCGTCATCATCAATCCCATCAACTATTCCTTCAACTGCAGAGCCATCTTGATTGATCAAAAAAATATCTTTCCCTTGATATGCATGACATTCTATCCATTCATTTTTGAAGAATTTAAAACCAAAGCTCTGAAATTGCGTCAACACTGTTTGTAATTCTAACAACAATGCACTCAAAACAAAATTACGATTTAATATCGTGCCAGTAATGGAAAATAAATCAGTAACCTTCTGATCAATAACAGACATAAACGATTTATGTAAGTTAAAATTTATACCGATGCCTATTACAGCAAATGTTGGACCAGTAGTATTTCCTCGTAATTCAATTAATACTCCGGCCAGTTTGCGATTATC
>CAZDYN010000006.1:0-14492 GCA_964509635.1 uncultured Nitrosomonas sp.
ATCAGGCGTCACACCCTTAACACTCGATGGCATATCGGTCAGTGGAGCGACTATTCTCACTAATGAAAGATTTCGAATTCAGCCAACTATTAATGGCGCAAAAGATATAGCGGTCAATATCACTGATACGACCAAAATAGCCGCGGCAGGGCCTAATCGTACCAGTGCCGCATCAGCAAATACTGGAACTGGTACGATTAGTGCCGGAAGCGTAAATCCGCTGCCGCTCGATCCCAATCTGCAGGAGCCGCTGACCATAACATTTCACACACCGTATGATGGCTTATACGATGTGACAGGTACCGGTACCGGATTACCAGCCGTTAATCAGGCGTATACCGCGGGCGCGGATATCAGTTTTAATGGCTATACATTCCAAATTGAAGGCAATCCAGCTGCAGGAGATGTTTTTACAGTCACCCCGAATGATAATGGAGTTGCTGATAATCGCAATATATTGTTGTTGGGCGCTTTGCAGGCAGCAAATACCTTGGAGAATGGTACGGCATCGTATCAATCCGCTTACGGGCAGCTTGTAAGCCAAATTGGAAATAAGACGCGCGAGCTGGAAGTAACCAGTAAAGCGCAGGCGAATTTACTTGCGCAAACCGAAAAATCAATACAATCGGTGTCAGGTGTGAATTTAGATGAAGAAGCTGCAAATTTGTTACGTTTTCAGCAAACTTACCAGGCTTCAAGCAAAATTATTGAAATGAGTAATGCGTTATTTGATTCAATCCTACGCATTGGTTAACTATCTGAGTTAGAGGCAGCATTATGCGCGTCAGTACAAGCACAATTTATGAAACTGGAACCAACTTGATGCTCCAGCAGCAGGAAAAGTTGATTAAAACGCAGCAGCAGCTTTCCACCGGCCGGCGTATTTTAACACCATCGGACGATCCGATTGCTGCAGCGCAGGTACTGAATATTGCACAATCCGCCTCGTTGAATAATCAATATTCAGTAAATCGTACCAGTGCAAATTCTTCTCTAGGTTTGGAAGAAAATGTATTAAGAAAAGTAACGGCGCTTCTTCAAGATCTACATAGCTCAACTGTCTATGCTGGAAATGCAACGCTTACGGATACCGATCGCAAGATACTTGCGACTGAGTTACGTAGTCAATTGGAGTCCCTTGTTGGTCTTGCCAATACTACCGATGAAAAAGGGCAATTTTTATTCTCAGGCTATCAAGCCAACACAAGGCCTTTTACTCAAACAGGATTAAATGTGCAGTACGCAGGTGATCAGGGGCAAAGATTGAATCAAGTAGGGCCCGCGCGCCAGCTTGCTGTCAGTGATTCAGGCACAGATATTTTTGAACGTATCAAGAATGGGAATGGTGTTTTTACAACAGCCGCCGATGCACAGAATACAGGTACGGGAGTCATTGCGGCAGGGTCAGTGATTACTCCGGCAAGTCTTACCGGTGATAATTATGAAATAACGTTTGCCGTGTCCGCTGGTATAACAACTTATGATATTGTCGATATTACAACCGGATTGCCTGTTTCAACCGCCAACCCTTATAGCAGTAACAGTGCCATCAGTTTTGATGGAATGCAATTGAGTATTAAGGGTGATCCGGCGAATGGGGATAAATTTACAGTTTCCCCTAGCACTAACCAAAGTATTTTTAATACAATCAGTGATTTAATTACAGCGATTGAAACACCATCCAGTGGTCAGCCGGGTGGTACTCGTCTTGCAAACAATTTAAATACGGCATTACAGAATATTGATAACAGTCTGGAGCATGTGCTCTCGAAACAGGCTTCAATTGGAGCCCGGCTTCGTGAAATCGAAACATTGGAAAGTGTTGGCAGTGATTTGAATATCCAGTTTGAACAGTTACTTTCACATCTACAAGATGTTGATTTTGCAAAAGCAGCATCGGATTTGCAACGGCAGCAACTTTATCTGGAAGCAGCACAGCAGTCTTATATTAAAATTTCCGGATTGTCTTTGTTTAATTATATTTAGTCCTACTCAGTTTCTTTTTTCGCTATTTTCCGTTGATAATTGATGCCTTGATATGCAATATCATGGCGAACCTGATAGTTGTCAAAGTGTATTTTTTCAATGAGTTTATAGGCGGTCTGCTGAGCGATCTTAATGCTTTCACCTAATGCGGTTACGCATAAAACACGTCCGCCGGCCGTAAAAATATCTTTGCCGTCTTTGCCTCCCATCCGGGTTCCAGCATGAAAAATATGAAAACCGTCAGTATTTTCTTGTGCGGAGATCAGATCTTGCAAGCCACGGATCACATCATTTTTTCTTGGATCATCCGGATAACCATGTGCCGTCATGACTACACCGACTGCGGCGCGCCGGTCCCATTCAATATCTGCTTTATCAAGCGTTCCGTTTACGGCTTGTTCAATAATTGTCAGAAGATCGCTTTTTAAACGCAACATGATAGGTTGTGTTTCCGGGTCACCCAAGCGGCAATTAAATTCCAGTACCTTTGCTTGATCTTCGGCTGTTATCATCAAACCTGCATATAGAAAACCGGTATAACTGATATTTTCCTGTTTCAGTCCGTTGATGACCGGGTTGATGATATTGCGCATAATTTGCGCATGCAGACTCGGCGAGATAAAAGGGGCCGGTGAATATGCGCCCATTCCGCCTGTATTCGGACCCAAGTCTCCATCGCACAGACGTTTATGGTCCTGACTGGTTGCCAAGGGCAGCACATGACTGCCGTCAATCATGACAATAAAACTGACCTCGGTGCCTTGCAGACATTCTTCAATAATGATTTCATTGCCTGCTCCGCCAAGATTCTTTTCAACAAGTATGGTATTGACAGCAGTATGGGCTTGCTCATGTGTTTGAGCAACCACAACACCTTTTCCTGCTGCAAGACCATCGGCTTTAATAACGAGAGGAGCGGGGTGCTGATCAATATAGTGATGTGCCAGCACAGGATCATCAAAGCTGGCATAGGCAGCAGTGGGAATATGATACCGCTGCATAAATTCCTTGGCGAAAATCTTGGAGGTTTCGAGTTGTGCCGCTAACCGGGTTGGGCCGAATATTTTCAGTCCGGCATCATGGAATGCATCAACAATACCGGCAGCAAGTGGGATTTCCGGGCCGACTATCGTGATTGCAATCGATTCTTTCTGTACAAACTCGATTAGTTCGGGGATGGATGTAAGCGGAATATTTTCCAATCCACGCTCTAGTGCCGTTCCTGCATTACCTGGTGCTACAAATACCTTATGCACGCGAGGCGACAGACTGAGTTTCCATGCCAATGCATGCTCTCTGCCGCCACTGCCAATGACTAATAGCTTCATGATATTGAGATGTTATCTAGTGCCGGAAATGACGGACGCCGGTGAACACCATTGAAACCCCCTGTTCATCGGCAGCGGCGATGACTTCGTTGTCACGGATACTGCCGCCGGGTTGAATGATCGCTGTCGCGCCGGCTTGTACAACAACATCCAATCCATCCCGGAACGGAAAAAATGCATCCGACGCAACCACTGATCCCGCAAGTTCAAGACCTGCCTGCTGCGCTTTGATTGATGCAATGCGCGCACTATCCACACGGCTCATTTGCCCGGCACCGATACCGATGGTTTGACCATTGCGGCAAAATACAATCGCATTTGATTTGACGAATTTTGCCGCTCGCCAGGCAAATAACATGTCATCCAGTTGCTGAGGCGTGGGTTTTATTTCAGTGACTATTTTCAGATCGGAAACAGTAATATTCCGGATATCCGGTGTTTGTACCAGAAGACCGCCGCCAATGCGCTTTAGATCATAGGTATGATATCCGGCTTGCAGCGGTAAAACCAATACGCGGATATTGTTTTTTTGTAAGAAAAGTTGCTGTGCTTCCGCTGTAATTTCCGGTGCAATAATCACTTCAACAAATTGCTTGATAATTGCCTCAGCCGTTTCTTTATCGATAGTCCGGTTAAACGCGATAATGCCGCCAAAAGCAGAAACCGGATCGGTTGCAAATGCAAGCTGATAGGCGCGTAATGTTGTCTCTGCAATGGCTATGCCACAGGGATTGGCGTGTTTAACAATCACGCAGGCAGGGTGATCAAAAGTTTTGACACATTCCCAAGCTGCGTCGGTATCGGCAATGTTATTGTAAGACAATTCCTTGCCTTGTAATTGCTGATAGTTAGCTAAACTGCCGGGAGTGGTAATTTCATCCCGATAAAATGCAGCTTTCTGATGCGGATTTTCTCCATAGCGCAAATGCTGCGCCATACTGAAATTCAGATTGAGCGAATCTGGAAAATCCTTCCGGTGTTGATCAGAATCCAATGCGGTGAGGTAGTTACTGATGGCACTGTCATAAGAAGCAGTATGGGTAAAAGCTTTTTGTGCCAATTTAAACCGTGTGGCAGAGCTGATCATTCCGCCATTGTTTGCCAATTCCTTGCGGATTATCGAATAATCTTGAGGATCGGTGACAATGGTGACTTTCCGGTAGTTTTTGGCTGCTGCACGCACCATGGTGGGGCCGCCGATGTCAATATTCTCGATAGCATCATCCAGACTGCAATTCGGATTTGCAATCATCTGCTTGAATGGATACAGATTGACAATCACTAACTCTATATTGGGGATCGATGCTTTATCAAGCGCTTGCTGATGATCCGGCAGGTCATTACGTGCCAGAATGCCTGCATGAATTTTTGGATGCAGTGTCTTGACCCGGCCGTCGAGCATTTCCGGAAAACCCGTGTAGTTGCCGACTTCCAGAGCGGGTATGCCAGCTTCCTGTAGTAGTTTGGCAGTGCCGCCCGTTGAGAGGATGGTAATGCCGCGCTGAGCCAGATCCTGTGCTAAATCGATGATGCCGGTTTTATCTGAAACACTGATGAGTGCGTGTGTAATGGTCATTTAATTTGGTATTGCTTCATTTTTTGACGTAGCGTATTACGGTTTATTCCGAGTAATTCGGCTGCTTGAGTTTGATTGCCTTGGGTGTGTTGAATGGCAATCTCAATCAAGGGTTTTTCAACACTATGCATAACCATGTTATAAATATGTCCCGGTTTCTCTCCATCCAAATCATTGAGATAGCTGCCGATCGCCTTGCGTATACAAGATGCAATTTCATTTTCCTTTATTGCATTCATAAACTAACTGCTCCCTTCTTTGATATAGCTCAATCTTTGATCTGCTTCTGCCAGTTTTGAGAAAAATTTATTGGTTTCTAAAATCTGCTGATCACTGGTTTGTAATTGGTTCATCGCCTGGCGGAAGCCAGCAGAGCCAACTAATCCCTTGGTATACCAGGATATATGTTTGCGGGCGATACGAACTCCGGAGTATTCGCCATAGAAATCGTATAAATCGTATAGATGATTAATAAGCACCTGGTGTATTTCCGTCACTTCCGGTGACTGCAAGTATTGGCCCGTAGCAAGATAGTGATTTATCTCACGGAATATCCAGGGCCTTCCTTGCGCAGCGCGGCCTATCATAATCGCATCCGCCTTTGTGTAAGCAAGAATATCCTTTGCTTTTTCGGGGGTAGTGATATCGCCGTTTGCTATGACAGGAATTTTAATCGCTGTTTTGACAGCCGCTATCGTGTCATATTCCGCAGTGCCGGTATATGCGCACGCACGGGTACGGCCATGAATGGCGAGTGCCTGGATTCCTGAATCCTCCGCAATATGCGCAATGGATAACGCATTTTTGTGTTGTTTGTCCCAGCCGGTGCGGATTTTGAGTGTTACGGGTATATCGACTGCTTTAACCACCGCATCAAGTATCCTTCCCACCAGTTTTTCATCTTGTAATAAGGCGGAGCCAGCCATTACATTACATATTTTTTTTGCCGGGCAACCCATATTGATATCGATGATCTGCGCGCCATTTTCGAAATTGTAACGTGCCGCCGCAGCAAGCATTTGCGGATCGGCTCCGGCGATCTGAACGGAGACTGGTGAAACTTCCCCTTCATGATTTGCACGCCGTTGTGTTTTTTTTGAACCCCACAACAACGAATTACTCGATACCATTTCAGAGACAGCCATGCCTGCACCCATAATTTTACATAATTGCCTGAAAGGGCGATCGGTAACGCCTGCCATCGGAGCGACAATCAGCTTGTTTTTTAAAATATGTGTGCCTATTTGCATGTAAGCGGTATTTACAGGTTGGATCAAATAATATAAGTATTTGTTATATAAATATTTATTTGATTTTTAAGTGTGAGTGGAACTGTGCTATGCGAATATTCATATCATTTTCACGGCACATTACGGCTAATTATAGCTTTTGTCGGGCAGATAGTGGAGTTATGGATTGAAATTATCCGCGCGCGCCAAATATCATACGGCGCGCGACAAACCGTTTGAGCGGCGGGGTGCGGTCCAATATACTTAATCCGAATCCGCATGCATGCTTGAATAGTTTGTTTTCATTAGAAAAAAGCTTGATTAGCGAATCGGTAAAAATCCTGCCGCCACTGCTGTCAATCTGCCTTCTCTGGCGGTACCTTGACAGCATGGACGGTGTGCCGATTTCCCGTGATATGCCTTGGGTATTGATGATCTCACATGCCAATTCATAAGCATCTCGCAGTCCCAGATTGAATCCTTGTCCTGCAACCGGATGTAATGTTTGCGCGGCATTGCCGATCAATGCAGTTCTTTGGGTTGTCGTTGGCACTGCGTATTTAAGCGATAGCGGAAATGCCGATCTTTTTCCTGCGCTGATGAATTTTCCAAGCCTGTCGCCGAAGTGCCGATGTAGTTGAGTTAAAAAAGCCGCATCGCTTGATGACGTGATTGCCTGCACTGATTCAGGGCTTACCGTCCATACCAGGGCAAAGTCTTCCCCGTTGGGAAGCATGGCAACAGGTCCATCGGTGGTAAAACGTTCGTAGGCAATACCGGTTTGCTTTTTCTCCGCTTTAATATTTGCAACCACGGCCCATTGTTGATAATCATGAGTTTGATAAGTGATAGCCGGTATTTGCCTGGCTAATTGGCCGCCATCCGCAAGGACAAGCAGCTTGGCGCTGACTTGCTCTTCTTTACCCTGATAATTGAAATAAACATTGCCCAAGCTTTCAGTGGTATCGAACCGGGTGACTATTGCTCCGGTTATATAGTCAGCTCCGCTTTCAATTAATTGCTGATGCATCGAGCAAAAAAGATCATGATAATTGACCACAAAACCCAAAGCCGGAACACCGGCATCATCGGATGTTAAAACAGTTTGGCCGAGGCTGCCGCGATTGGAGATGTGAATAGTCGTAATGGGCGTATTTTTTGCCAGCTTGTTCCAGACTCCCAGGCGATGCAATATCAAATGGCTGCCATGTGATAATGCTAATGGACGGGGATCTTCATCTTTTTCGGGTAAGCCGCGCGCTTCAAGTAACAGGCTCGAGATGCCGGTATCACGTAAAGCAAGCGTCAAAGCCATGCCTACAGGGCCACCGCCGATAATAACGATGTCATAATGATGCGCAGCCATAATTTTGGTTCTCTTGAATTGTTTTACGGAAAATAAACTTTAGTCAGGAAACCGGATAAGATATCAGGCTCGTTCGTTAGCGTTGATGTAAGTCACATTCTATATTCAACAGTTTGAATCTGATTGCATGAACTGTTAAACGGACAAGGATAGCACACTGCTATAAGTGATGGAATGTGAAAGCCAGTGATGCTTTGAGCGGAATACAGATTAAAAAATGGCAGAATTATATAATCCGCCTCTTTTATGAATGAAGTGTACCGTTCTGGATTGTTGTACAAATGACCTTAAGTTTTTCTGTATTGACGTGATTTTGGAAAGGGATTTTTGCATGGCAAGATTTTTGGAAAATAAATCTGCAAGATGGATAGTATTTTTATTTATCTTCGCTTCTAGTAATGGTTGGTCAGTGAATTTGGGTACGGAGCTGATCAGTGCGGCAGAAAAAAGTAATTTTTCCTTGGTGAAAAAAATACTGGATACGCAGCCGATTGAACAAAATGAGCTCAATACTGCTTTTCTGGCTGCGACAAAAAAAGGAAACGCAGCGATTATCGAACGTTTCCTGCAAGCCGGTGTGGATGTCAATTTACGCGGAGACGATGGCTATACGCCATTGATGCGAACTGCTCGTGACGGACGTGAACAAGCGATTGAAATTTTGCTTACTGCGGGTGCTGATGTCAATGCGGTTTCGGATGAGGATGGCACAGCCTTGATATTAGCCGCCGAAAAAGACCGGAGAAATGTGATTGCCTTATTATTGGCGGCTAATGCCGATGTCAATGCCCAAAGAAAAGATGGCATGACGGCATTGTTACTGGCTGCGCAAGAAGGGCATCAACAAACTATTCAGATTCTGATTAAAGCAAATGCCAATGTTAATTATCAATTGGAGAACGGCGCCACGGCATTAATGCTGGCTGCCCAGCATGGCTATTTAGGAGCGGTGCATGCATTGATTGCAGCGAAAGCCGATCTCAATCTCAGAGCAAAAAATGGTGTTACCGCACTGGCGCTGGCCGAACGCTATCGCCATAGAGAGACTATTGAATTATTAAAGAAATCCGGTGCCAAATGACAAACTTAAATACACAACTTCCATTCGAGTTGCTATAGTGCACCGGGTTATTATCGTTAACCTCAGGAATTAAAGGAAAATACAAATGAAAGTTTTCGCTGTTTCAATACTTACTGCGGCATCACTATTATTGACGGGTTGCGGTGAAGAATCGAAAAGTGATAAATCAGAAACGGGCATATCATCATTGCCGATGAATGAGATCACCAAGATAGGTGAAATTCCATCGTTTATGAGTGAAGGCTTGACGGAAGAAGAGAAAGCCGAACTGAAGGAACAAATTCTTCCGGCGGGTGTGGATGATGCTCAAGTTGCCGAAGAAAAATTTAAAGCGCTTATGGAAAATGCGAGAGCAGGCGATCCGGTTGCCCAGAATGGTCTCGGTGTCATGTATTACACCGGTGAAGCGGTTTCCAAGACTTTATCCGGTCAAGTATTGGACAATGATCCTGAACTTGCGGCCGGATGGTTTTTCCGGGCTGCCGAGCAAGGTTATGCCGATGCGCAGTTTAATCTGGGGCTTATGTATATCAATGGTGAAGGTGTCCCGCAAGATATCCCCCATGCGGTTGAATTGTTTCAGAAAGCTGCCGAACAAGGCCATGTGGATGCGCAAAATAATCTAGGCGCCATGTATTTCACCGGAGAAGGGGTGACGAGAGACGAGAAAAAAGCGATCGAATGGTTTGAAAAAGCAGCCGCGCAAGGAAATGAAGATGCCCGCGCTAACCTTGATGCCATAAAAGCATCAGCCAAACAATAATTCATGATCCGGCCGTGCCTTACGGCCGGATCATCAAAATCGTAATAAATAATACTTGTTGTGCCGGAATATCGTCAGGCAACAGTTACATCTCCGGACAAGTAGACATCCTGAATGGCATTAAGCAGCTTGACGCCTTCGGCGAATGGTTTCTGGAATGCTTTGCGCCCGGAAATCAATCCCATTCCGCCGGCACGCTTATTGATGACGGCGGTTCGAACTGCCTGGCGCAAGTCATCACCACCGGATTCTCCGCCTGAATTAATCATGCCGATCCGCCCCATATAACAATTGGCAACCTGGTAGCGCACCAGATCAATTGGATGCTCGGTTGTCAGTTCGCTATATACCTTGGGGTGGGTTTTGCCGAATTTAATCGCATTATAACCGCCGTTATTGGTAGCCATTTTTTGTTTGACAATATCCGCACCGATAGTGACTGCCAAATGATTTGCCTGCCCGGTCAGATCGGCGCTGACATGATAATCTTTATCTGCGGTTTTAAATGCGGGGTTCCGTGTATAAGCCCACAATATGGTGGCCATGCCTAAGTCATGCGCATGTTCAAACGCCGCCGAAACTTCCTGGATTTGGCGGCGTGACTCATCCGAACCAAAAAATACCGTTGCGCCGACTGCGCAAGCACCCATATCAAAAGCCTGATCGACACTGGCAAAAAGAGTCTGGTCGAATTTATTGGGATAGGTCAGCAATTCGTTATGGTTGATTTTAAGAATCATAGGGATCTTATGTGCGTATTGACGCGACACGATTCCCAGTACGCCCAGTGTGGAAGCGACGCCGTTACAGCCTCCCTCAATGGCCAATTCAACAATGTGCTTGGGATCAAAAAACATCGGATTAGGCGCGAATGAAGCGCCGGCTGAATGCTCAACCCCTTGATCCACGGGTAATAATGATAGATAGCCCGTGCCCGACAAGCGTCCTTGATTATAAAGCGCTTGAAGATTGCGCAACACGCCGGACTTGCGATTGCTTAACGCGATGACGCGATCAACAAAATCGCTCCCCGGTAACTGCAAGCTTTCCTTCGGAATGGTATTGCACACATGATTGAGAAGTGACTCGCTTTCATCGCTCAGGATGGCTGTAATATCCGTCATATCTACTCCTTTATTGGATAAGTTTCTGCAGTTTTCATTTTGCCAGATAACGATTCGACAATCTTAGCTAAATGAGCATTCCCATATTTCTTGCCGGTATTGTGTAAATCCGGTGAATCAAACGGTTATGTCTGGATGACATTATGACTAATGGCCATGCGAACAAGCTGTGTTGTGTTCTGTAATTTTAATTTACGCATTAGATTGACATGATGCACACCGACAGTTTTAGGACTGATGGTCAATTTTTCCGCAATTTGTGCATTGGAATTGCCTTCCGCAACGAGCTTGAAAATCTGGAATTCGCGTTTGGTAAGGGTATCCAAAAGGCTGTTACATGTATCTTTGCGTGTTGTACTCACCGCCAGCATTGCAGCCAATTCTGATTCGATATATGTTTTTCCTGCACTGACTTGCCGGACTGCCTGAATCATTTCTCCTATTCCGCTTTGCTTGCTGATAAATCCCAAGGCTCCGGCTTTTAATGAATGCTGTGCCATTGTGGCGTTATTGAGCATGCTGAAGACCAGAATACATGCGGCAGGATTTCTGGCTTTGATGCGGCGGATTGTTTCAAGACCTCCGATCCCCGGCATATTTAGATCAAGAATTGTGACATCGGGTTGGTGTTCGGAATAGAGTTGGCACCCTGTTTCACCGTTCTCCGCTTCCGCCACTACTTGCATATCGGGTGTGTTTTCAAGCAGGCGGCGATATCCGGTGCGCACGACAGGATGATCATCAATCAGCAAGATAGTGATTGTTTTCTTCATCATTTGCGTACTCAATCGGTAGCCGGATATTAATCTCCGTTCCTTCGTTACATGCGCTACGCACTGTCAGCGTACCGCCCATTGCAATGACCCGTTCGCGCATACCCAATATTCCTAGTCCGGTAAGTTGTTGATTGGTATCGTAACCTTTACCATTGTCTTCGATCTTTAATAATAAATATTCGGCAGCAAAATTTGCAAAAGTTTCACAGCGTAAACTGATCTGGGCCCAAGTAGCCTCGGAGTGACTGCAAATGTTATTGAGCCCTTCTTGAATGATGCGGAATACGGCAATATTAAGTGACTCGTTTAATCCAGTAAGATTGCCCTCCAGCTTAAGTTCCAGAATGACATGAGAATGGTGCGAGCACCATTGTTTCCGGAGTTCCTGCAAAGCATCCGGCAATCCGAGTGTGTCCAGCAGTACGGGGCGCAACTTATGCAGCATTCCATGTATGACTTCGTTCATTTTTTGCGTGCATTCCTTAATAGCTTGGGTGCTGGTGAAAATAACCGAGTCTTTTTTGATGTTATTAAGAATAACCTCATTCTCTGCGCGAATCGCCGTAAGCCACTGACCTAGCTCATCATGCAGTTCGCTGGCAAGCAGGCGCCGTTCCTTTTCCTGAATACGGAATAATTCTTTCATAAGCCGCCTGTTCTCATTCAATAAATTGCGATTGAGATTGATGGTTTTTTTAAGATGGGTAATGTCGGACATGATCATAAGACATGTGCTGCTATCACATGCTAATGTGCTTTCAAGGCGGATAAAACTTGATTGTGCGTTACCGTTTCTGATTTTTAGGTCGATTGCGGTTTTACCGGAGGTGGTGAAAATTTCTTGCAGATAATTGGTAAAGGCTCGGTGGTCGATATCAAAGAAGCAAGCAATGAATGATTTGCCGATGAGGAATTCTCGTTTGTTTCCCAGTAAGGCGGCCCCTGTCAAGTTGATGGATAAGATGTGCCCGGTTTGATCGACAGTTAAGTAGCCGACGGGAGCATAATCATAAAGATCCGCATAGCGTTTATGCGATTCTTCTATCTGCTGTTTTGCCTCCCTGAGTTGCCGGTTCTGTAGTTCAAGCTCAACCTGAGAGACCTGCAATTCATTGAGCAATTCCAGTTTGCTACGGCTTATATAATCATCTTCTCTTCTTTTCTTCATCTTTCTGATTCATGGGATTTCATGTGCATAATTGGCAGTATGGGAATTTTCCTCGAATAAGCAGCGGATCGAACGGTCATTGCACAGTATCTGAAAAAATTCAATAAAACTATAGTATCAAATAATTACAGAACATAATATCCTAATTCTATAATATAAAATGCCGATGACTCGATTGAGAATGAACTTAAGGAAGTCCTGAACGAGTGTCATTTTGAGCCAGAGCGGGAAATCTATTGCATAGATTATTAGAGATTCTTCACTACATTCGGAATGACAAATGCGAGTTATTCAAAGCCTCCTTACTGATATTCAGCAGCGGAAATCAGTATGGTTTTTTTAAAAATATTCCTGCATATAACAAGGGAATTCACACAATTTGCGAATACAGTTAAATATCCTTGCTTTTGTTTTGGGTGCCGGTTTGTTGCAACAACAAGCGGAATTACCAGCAATCGCATGGAGCTGGAGTTTATTGGCAGCGGTGCTTGTAATGGCATTGCTTGGGTGTTATCAATCACTGGCTGTCATTACGATCAGGAGAATTTTTCTGTGGTTTCTTTTTCTGGGAATTGGTTTTTCCTGGGCGGCATCTTTAGCGCATTGGCGTTTAGCCGATTCTCTGCCGCGGGATTGGGAACGTAAGGATATTCAGATCATCGGTGTGGTAGCCACCGTACCGCATCGAAACGAACACAGTATGCGCTTCCAGTTCGAAGTTGAGCGTGTTATGTCGGCAGGTGCCGTTGTACCCCGGCGCATTGCACTATCCTGGTATAAAAATCGGCACCTGGGTGCGGATGCCATGGTGTTACCCGCTATCAGAGCGGGGGAGCGCTGGCAAATGACAGTACGGCTTAAACAACCGCACGGCACTATGAATCCGCATGGCTTTGATTATGAAGCATGGGCAGTGGCGCATAATGTCCGTGCCAGTGGATATGTGCGCGCATCAGCAGACAATCGGCGTTTACAATCAATGACTCAACAACCGGCTTATTGGATTGAGCATGTCCGTGAAGTGATTCAGCAGCGCTTTACCGCACGCTTGGCCGACCAGACTTACGCCGGTATATTAAAAACCCTGGCAACGGGGGATCAGCATGCTATTCCTCGTGATCAATGGCAAGTATTTACTCGTACCGGAACCAATCACCTGATGGCAATTTCCGGTTTACATATCACTATGATTTCCGGCATGGTATTTACATTCGTATTTTGGGCATGGCGCTGGAATACTTATTTGGCATTGCGTTTTCCGGCACGCCGTGCCGCCGTCATGACTGGGCTGGTTGCGGCTTTGGGGTATGCCGTGTTATCCGGTTTTGCAATTCCGGCACAACGGGCTTTCTGTATGCTGGCTGTCGTCGCGGTTGCAATATGGAGAGGGCAGCGGATATCTGTAACGATGGTATTGGCGTGGGCATTATTTTGGGTGGTGCTGCTGGATCCATGGGCAACCGTTGCTCCCGGTTTTTGGCTGTCATTTGGCGCAATTGCCATTATCATGCTGGTTACGGCAGGGCGGATCGGTCAAATGCACTGGCTCAGCGGCTGGCTGCGGATTCAATGGGCGATTACGCTGGGGTTGATTCCCTTATTATTGGCATTGTTCCAGCAGATTTCTTTGGTATCGCCGGTAGCTAACGCAATTGCCATCCCTCTGATGAGTATGGTGATCGTGCCGCTGACATTGCTGGCCACGATCCCTTTTTTCGATTTCTTGTTGCCACTGGCACATGATGTATTAAGTGTTGTGATGGCATTGCTTCATTTGCTCAACAACTTGCCGCATGCTGTTTTGCAGCAGCATGCGCCGCCGGTGTGGACGATCATGGCGGCTGCGATCGGAGTTTTGTGGATACTGTTGCCAGGAAATTTAGGGCTGGGTTTTCTTGCCGGCTTTCCGGCGCGCTGGTTGGGTGTGATTGCGTTTTTGCCGATGTTTCTGATGCACTTGCCCAAGCCCAAAAACGGTGAATTATGGTTAACGGTGCTGGATGTCGGTCAGGGGCTTGCGGTGGTGGCGCGCACCGAACATCACGCGCTATTGTTTGATACCGGTCCGGGCTTGGGTGAAGCCGATAGCGGTAAT
>CAZDYN010000006.1:14502-21670 GCA_964509635.1 uncultured Nitrosomonas sp.
CGCATCATCGTACCTTATTTACGCGGAGAAGGCATTCACCGGCTGGATACCTTGATCGTGTCGCATGTGGATTCCGATCATAGTGGCGGAGCATTATCTGTATTAAATGAGATACCGGTTATGCTGTTGTTGTCATCCCTGGATCATCAGCATCCGATACAGCAGGCGGCGATAAACAAAGAGCGGTGCCAGGCTGGTCAATCCTGGCACTGGGACGGCGTGGATTTCGAAGTGTTGCATCCATTAATGCAGGATTATGCGAACCGGCGGCGTAATGTCAATTCAAACAGTTGCGTGCTGAAAATTACATCAGCGCATGGGAGTATATTGCTGCCGGCTGATATTGAAGGAAAAGATGAGCAGGCATTACTGATCCGTGCCGACGACAAGCTTCCTGCAACCATCTTGATTGCGCCGCATCATGGCAGTCAGTCATCATCGACTGCTGACTTCATATACAAAGTAAGTCCGGAACTGACTATTTTTACAGTGGGTTATCTTAATCGCTATGATCATCCGCGCGAAGCAGTAATGGAGCGTTATCGCAGTTCGGAAAGCCAATTACTGCGCAATGACAGGGACGGTGCTATTTTGCTTCGCTTTGCAAATAATGGATGGTCAGTGGATAGTTGGAGAAAATTGTACCGGCGTTACTGGCATCACAATGACATTCATTAGAACCCTGATGATGAAGCATGTAACCGTATGAAGTTTGCTCATCCGATAAAAAATAGTTTAAGACAAATTTGTCTTAATTGAAGAGGCCGGTTGAATTTCCTGTTGTTCAACAGGCCGCTCGATATTGTTGAACATGATTGTAAAGGAAGCGCCTGTTCCCGGTTCACTGGTTACTTTAACTCTCAATTTGTTGTTTTCGGCTGCGATTCTTACGATGGATAAACCAATGCCGCTGGATGATTTGTTATGCATGGCGGCTCTGGGAGAATAAAAATATTCATTGAATATATTTGGCAGATCCTTATTTTCGATGCCAATGCCGTGATCAGTGACGGTAATACTGGCACATTGATTGAATGGGTGAATTTCGGATGTTATTTCGATGGATGCATTGTCATGTGAATATGTAATGGCATTAGCAATAATATTTTCCAGAAGTATTTCCAGTTGATCAGGAATTACCTTGCAAATGAAATTTTCCAGAGACAGGTTGAATATAATATTTTTGGAATTGGCAACCGGGGTTAATTTCTCAATGCACTTCTGTAAAGTGGTTTGAATGTCGATCGATTCGAACACCGCAGTATTAAGACAGGTATCTTTCAATCGCTCGAGTCTGAGCAAATCCAGAATCAGACTCGACATACTTTGAGCGCGATTATCAATTTTATCCAGCGCTTCATTAACGCCTTGTGAAGCTTCTCCGCAATATCCTCCCTTGATCAGGTTAATCTTGCTGCGGATGGCATCCAGCGGTGATTTGAGTTGATGTGTCATGAGCACGGCATACTGATCTTTTTCTGCTTGTGTCTGGTTGATTTGTTTATATGCGTCCACGAGATGCCGTTCATGGGTGCGGACGATTAAGGAAAGCCTTGATACAACATACCAGACGATGAAAAACAGGATATCAAGAGAAAACATCCATAATATAGCGCTATCCTTACCCACGCTTCCGGATAATGAATGACTGCTTATGAGCATTGAAAGCGGTACCGGAGTAATCAGGAAATTATCAATAGCAATTACGATCATATCCATGATGCAGACCAGTATCGTTACATACAGACTTTCACGGGTAGAAAAAAAGATACAGGCTAAGGCGATATGCAGTACGTAGAAAAAGGAAATGGGCGTGGTTGTGCTGCCAATATAATGCACCACAACCGATAAACAGATCAGATCAACTATGATCTGTATCCACAGATTGATTGAAGGGGAATTGTATTTACTCGGCTGGCAATGATTTAATGCGAAAATGTAAGCAATATTTGCAACAACAAGTACCAGGATAATGACAATCGGCCATTTCTGCTGTTCGCTGATCCCGAGTTGCGCCAGCACATCGGATGCGGACAGCATGAGAAGCTCGAAAAAGATCAGCGTGACAATCAATACCCAGCGAAAGGTAATAAACCAGCGAATATTGCTGATTAATACATCATCACTCAGTTTTAGCTTGTCTCCTTTTATCTCAAGTAATACATTCTGATTATTTGTCTTATCCCAGGAAAACTCAGTAGTAGCCATCGCTGCTCAATCCAATTATGCTGCTTCTCCCGTATGCTTTAACCGATCGTTAATAGTAGCCAGCAGACTGATGGGTTCGACGGGTTTTTCCATAATGCAAACCCATTCGTGCGATCCATCTTCAAAATAAGGTCTGATCATATCACCCAGGGATGTCAGGAAAATAGTTTGTATTTGTGGAAAGCGTTTGTGGATCTTTGCATAAGTCGTCAAACCGGAATCCATCGATTCCACCATTACATCAAGGATTGCAAGATCGGGTCGCTTGGCTTCATCTTCCAATGAATCGACAAATTCCTGCATCGACAGATAACTGTCAACTTCATAACCGTTTTTACATAAAATCTGTCCAACGGTTTCCCGTATATCCGAATCATCATCAACATGTGCTATTCGTGGTGCCATAATAATTCTCCTTACTACATAGCTTGGGCTTGGAAAGTTAAGCGTTCACTAGAAACCGCTTGCTTTTTGGGGTTATTTCGCTGGATCATATCGCAGCGAATGTGAAAAATGTGTGAAGTATAGTTCAGGGCGTCTGGCAGACCGTTAAAAAACGTTTCCGAGGCAACCGATATAAGGCAAATGCAGGTGAAAAAACACAGTTTATACGTGATAAATGAGCATTTTTAGCCTGTTTTAACACCGTGGATGGTTTTTCATTGGTGTGCCAGTCAAGTTCGCGATATGTTTCGATTTTAATGCACAGTCGGCCCGGCTTCGCGAAAAACGGCATCAACCGCCAGCGCATCCAATCGGTATTCGCGGTTGCAGATGTCATCGCTGACAACGATTTCGCCAAATTCCTTCAAAATCGAATCAACCTCCTCACGTCCGAGTGAACGCAGCATGGCGTAGATCTTTGCAAGGTCATCCCGGCAGCCATACTGGACGGTCTGTGCATCAAAAATACGGATGGTCTCTTCATAGAACAAACGGGTCAGCATGGTTTCGACGGTTAAACCGAAAAGCGCTTGATCATGAATTGTTGATGCTAAGGTTTCGGTGCGCGTCCAGCCATCGGGATCCAGTTGATCGGCGGCAGGCAGTTTTTGCAGTAATAAACCGAGAATGGCGGTATCCGTGGTCATCAGGAACAAACGCGAAGGCAGCTGTTCGGACTGTCTGAAATAATATTCAAAGATCCCGGCGATATTGTTGCCATCAAGCGGTACGATGCTTTGATAGCATTCGCGCATTGATGGCATATCCAATGTCAGCAGCAATTGACCGTGACCAAGCAGATCCGGCACTGATTGTTCCGTTATATTTTGCGCACATTTTGCCATGCCACGGATATGCAAGGTATCCGTACAGTCGAGCACCAGCATGGAAACCGGACCGCTGCCGTTTAGCTGGATGGTCAGGCGTCCGGTTTGTTTGAGATTCTCGCTCAGGAGCAGAGTGACTGCACTCATTTCTCCCAGTAGCCGGGTGACGGATTGCGGATAATTGCGTCCGGCTATCATGGCTTGCCAGACAGAATCCAGATGCACCACGGCACCGCGTATATCCAGGTTTTCCAAGAGAAAACGCCGTATGTAGTTACTCATTTCAAAACCTTGAGTGGTAGTAAGAACGCTATTATAACCGGTTGTTGCACAATGCTACCCATGCCTGGCCTAACGCGATTGCACTATCGTCCGTCGGTATTAGCCGCGCGCTGAATAGCTGAAAGGATGAAGTGGTCAAGCGGCGGATCAAACCCTGCCGCAACAGGGTATTGTGAAAACACCCGCCGCCTAATGCTAGTTGCGGGATATTGTGCTGTTTGGCAGCTTCTTCCACCCATGCCGCCAATCCGGCAACCAGCGTTGCATGGAATAGGGCGGCAGCATAGGCAATATCGCGTTTGGTATCAAGGCAATCAATCAATGCCGATAGCAGCGGTGAAAAATCCAACTCGTTGCCCGCGGTGATGCGGTAGCCTGCAATCAATGCATCGGTTTCTCCATGCTGCTCGGCTAATTGCTGCAATTGCACTGCTGCCTGCGCTTCATGAGATTGAATCGCGTTGATCTCCAGCAAACCCGCCGCCGCATCGAATAAGCGTCCCATACTGGAAGTTTGCGGGCAGTTTAAGTTCCTTGCCAGCATTGTGGCAACCATTGTTGCGGCTGGTTGATTTGAGAAACGCCGGGTAATTTCATTGCTACGGTTTAAGCGGGCTAGCGCGGCCGATGCCACGCGCCAAGGTTCCTGCGCAGCACGGTCACCGCCTGGTAAAGCCAAAGTGGCAAGATGACCAAGCCGGTAAAAGCGGGGGCCGTCGACCAGTAATAATTCGCCGCCCCAGGGCGCGTTATCCGTTCCCAATCCGACGCCGTCCAGCGCCAAGCCGAGCACCGGCTGCATCAGCCGGTGCTCGGCACAGACCGCGGCAATATGGGCGTGATGGTGCTGCACGGCCAGTGCCGGAATATGATGTTGTTCCGCGAAGGCTTGCGCAAATTGCGTGCTGTAAAAATCAGGATGTAGATCGTGCGTGACGATTTCTGGCTGAATTGAATACTCCAGGCACATGCGCTGCACGGTTTTGTCCAGTTGACGGCGGTTATCGGCGGTCGCTAAATCGCCGATGAGCGGCGAAATATAAGCATTGTTACCTTGCGTCAGACAAATGGTGTTTTTTAACCAGGCGCCGCAAGCGAGAACAGCAGGCCCGCTGACTGCCAATGGAATCAGTGTGTCGCGCGGACTAATCAAATGCGGAATCGATATGTTGCAAGGCTGGTGCTGCCGTTGCAGCGTGATGGCAGCCGGCCTCAAGCCAGTCTATCCATGCGGGCATGCCGCTGCTTTGTGCGGCGGACATTTGGATTACCGGCAATTCGGGGTTGACGCGATGGGCATATTCAATCGCCAAATTGACATCAAAGCTCAGATAGGGCAGCAAGTCGCATTTGTTCAGCAGCATCAGCCCGGCTGCATGAAACATATCGGGATACTTGAGCGGCTTGTCTTCTCCTTCAGTCACGGACAGAATCACCACTTTATGCGCTTCACCCAGATCAAAACCGGATGGGCACACCAGATTGCCGACATTCTCAATGAATAGCAGACTGTTACTTTGTAAAGAAAGTTGCTGCAGGGCATGGCCGATCATGTGCGCATCCAGATGGCAGCCTTTACCCGTGTTGATTTGAATCGCCGGAACGCCCGTTGCGCGGATACGTACGGCATCGTGATCGGTCTGCTGATCGCCCTCGATTACCGCCATTGGAATCTTATCGCGCAGCATCTGGATGGTTTTAACGAGCAGCGTGGTTTTGCCGGAACCGGGGCTGGAAACAAGATTAAGTGCAAGGATGCCGCGTTCCGATAAATACCGGCGGTTCGCTGTTGCATACCGGTTATTTTTCTCCAGTATGTCGCGCTCAATTTTCACCATTCTTGCCTGACTCATCCCCGCGGCGTGCGTGCCTGCAATCCCCGTGCCGAAATGAATTGCATGTGCTGAGTGATCAGTATCCGCCGGTGCTGGCACGTGTTCATGTGTATGAACAGGTTGCAATGGGCGATAATGCACAGGGCTGCCAGATCGATGAGATGGTTGCAGCGATTTGCCGTTAATGCGTGTCTGCCCAATACCGCATCCACAAGTTGTACACATATTCGCTTCCTCCTATTCCACTTCCAGTTCTTTGATTCGCATGCCGTCGCCCTGCGTGACTTGCAATGCATAGCTGCCGCAGTGCGGGCAAGCCTGAGGGTGCGCAGTAATCGCGAACACTTGATTGCACTGTTTGCACAGTGCCTGTCCTGCTATTTCGATAATTTCCAGTTTGGCTTGCCGGGCGATACTGTCTTGAGTCACCACGTCGAAAAAGAAGCGCAGCGATTCCTGTTCTACACAAGCCAATTGGCCGATTTCCAGCCATACCGTTTTGACTTGTGTGAATGACTGATCAACCGCGGTGTCTTCTATGAGTTGTAAAATGCTTTCGGCGAGCGATAGTTCATGCATGCATCACTTACCTGATGGCTTATTGGGCCATTAAGAATCCGCCATAACAAGCAATCATGATACCGCTAAAGCGGACCCAGCGGATACCGGCAGAATATCTACACAGCCAAGCCAGGCCAATTCCGCATAAATGTAACAATGCGGTAGCCAGCATAAATCCGGCCGCGTAGGAAAACATCGGAATACCGGACGGCATTTCACTGCCATGCGCGTAGCCATGACTGAGTGCGAATAATCCAATCAGCATAACACTTGCACTGAACGGCAAATGCATGCGGCAGGCAAGCAAAACGCCCAGAACCAGCAATGACAGTGTGATGCCATGTTCCGCGAGTGCCACCGGCAGGATAATCGCCGCGGATAAACCGCCTAACCCCATTACCGCTACAAAAATCAGCGGAATCAGCCAAATAATGCGACCGCGTGCTTGCGCAGCCCACAGACCTACGGCAATCATCGCCAGAATATGATCCAATCCGCTCAATGGATGGGAGAATCCATGCAGCCAGCCATTATGCGGGCCGGCGCCGGTATGCGCAAAAGCCGGCACAGGGATGATCAAAAAAAGGATAGCCCAAAACAACGGCCAAGAAAATTTTAGTTGTGAAATAAAGCGCTTCATACGTGCTGTGAATACCATTGCTGGATTTTTACGCTTGCTGCATCCAGATTCCTATTGGCTTGAGCGCTTAATGGATCGCCCAGTTCAAAATGGTACCCGCGGATGCGCAATAAAAAAGCAAGCGGTGCAGCGTGCCGGTAAATCTGTTGATAAATATACAGCAAGGCAGCCGGTGTCAAGGCATGGCTGGTATAACTGTTGTCTTTTTCTGCATCTACCGTAGAAAATTCAATCGGTTCCTTACACGACATATCCGCATCTACAAATATAATCTGATCGAATCCGGTCAAATTGGTAGCATGCTCAATCAGTAATTGCATGTCAATGAGACAGGTGGTATTTGTCAGCTGTAACCGATTCATGCGCTCAAT